>JAYTNK010000286.1:0-5865 GCA_043748375.1 Cytophagales bacterium | reverse complement strand
GGGCAAGTCCAAAATTGAGGCATATTGACTTGGCGTGTCCTATGTGTAGGTAGCCGTTTGGTTCGGGAGGAAAGCGCGTTTGCACCTTGCCTGCGTATTTCCCTGTGGCATTGTGTTCCTCTATGATTTGCTCAATAAAGTTCAGAGAGGGCTTGTTGTCAGTAGTGTCTGCTATATTTTCGTGATTCATATTACCTTGCTATTTTTGCTTCGTAAAAAGGTTTGCAAATATAAGCAAAACTAAAGAGAGTTTTATTTTTGCGTAGCAAAATTGTTTTTCATGTCGTAATAAAATGCTTCTCTGACAATTTTTGTGGGAAGTCTGTAGTGTTGGGCTAAAGCTTATGCTACAGTTTGTTTATACACATACGAAATTGGTTTTGGGATATAACTTTTCGCTTACCCCACGTTTCACGTGGGGCTATTCATAGTTCAACCCCATTCGGGGTTGTCTAAATCTCCCAAAACCACTTTCTGATGTGTATATCAATTTTTATTGATACAACTTGCCTACAAAGTCGTTTAATTCGTTTAAAAGTCCTTTTCAGAGTGCGCAACCTAAATAACTTTCGAGAAACCGTTTTTTCCTAAATACCTCACAATCATAAACGGTTTTAATTTTTACCTCTTTCTGAAAAGGTTTTATGGTTTTTCAAAAAAATAACTGTATTTTTGGGTAAAATTCAATATTGCTTTATGTTAAAACCTTTTTTAGCTACAATTTTGCTCTGCCTTGCCTGCCTAAGCTATGCGCAAACAACTGCCAAAAGACAAGAAGTTCCTTCTAAAATTGAACGAGTTACAACTTTTGTAAGTGGCGCACAAATAACGCGCAAGGCAAACGTTAGCTTGTTGGCAGGCAAGACAGAACTCGTATTTATGGATATATCGCCCAATATTGATAAACAAAGTATCCAAGTAAAAGGAGATGGCGCATTTACGATTCTTTCGGTTATTCATCAATTAAACCACTTGAAAGAGCAGACAAGGCGCGATGAAATCATTAAACTCGAAAACTCAAAAACGAGTTTGAGAATGCGCGCCGCCACAGAGCGCAATATGCTCACCGTCTATAAACAAGAGGAAGCAATGCTCCTCAAAAACCAAGCCATTGGTGGGCAAAATACAGGTGTAAAAACGGCAGACCTCCGCGAAGCCGTTGATTTTCAACGCAGTCGCCTTGCCGAAACTTTGCTTAAACAAACTGCCATAGAGCAAAATCTATATAAATTGGATAGCTCATCGCGCAAAATAGACGCGCAAATGGTGGCACTTAATCGCCAACAAAACCTTTCTACCAGCGAAATATTAGTAACAGTGGCGAATAAGGAAACCTTAAACGCTAAATTCGAAATTAGTTATTTGGTTAAAGATGCTGGCTGGTTTGCTACTTACGATTTACGCGTGCAGGATATTTCAAAACCCATCGACCTCACGTTTAAAGCCAATATTCACCAAAACTCAGGTGAAGACTGGAAAGATGTGAAACTTTCTATCTCCAACGGCAATCCGTCTGAAGGCGGTGCAGCACAAAAACTAACCCCTTGGCAGTTGCGGTTTGGTGCGCCATACGTTACCAGCAGGCAAGTTATAGGCGACAAAAACGCCATCGTAGGCAAGGTGTCAGATGCCGAAACAGGCGAACCACTTATGGGCGCGACAGTCATGATAAAAGGCTCTACGATTGGCACCACAGCAGACGAAAACGGAGATTACAAACTCAATGCGTTCCAACAAGGGCAAATTCTTGTAGCAAGTTATCTTGGTTATACAGTACAAGAAATGATTATCTCATCTAATGTTATGAACTTTAATATGGCAGAAAGCCAACAGTCATTGAGCGAGGTAGTCATAACAGGCTATCGCGATGTGGCAGAATCTCTGCAAGGTAGAGCCACTGGTGTTGTGGCGCAGAAAAACAAAGTAAAAGCACCCGAAGGTTTGAAATTACAAGAAAAAAATTTAGAATCGATAGCGTTGGAAGTAGGCTCTAAACAACAAACGACTACTATAGTTTTTGATATAGAAATGCCTTATACGGTATTGAATGATGGCAAATTATATACAGCCGAAATCAAAAACTATAACTTGCCTGCCACTTATCAATATTATGCCGCCCCAAAATTAGAAAAAGATGCCTTTCTTACTGCCCAAATCACCAACTGGCAAGAGCTAAATTTAATGGACGGCGAGCTAAATTTATTCTTCGAAGGTGCGTTTTTGGGTAAGTCGGTACTGGATTTGCGCAAGGCAAGCGACACATTAGAAATATCGTTAGGGCGTGATAAAAGCATTGTTATTGAACGCAAAAACCTAAAAGAGTTTAGCTCAAAACAATTATTGAGTAACTACAAATCGGAAAGTCGCGCTTATCAAATTAGCGTAAAGAATAATAAAAACCAAGCTATCAAAATCATTATTGAAGACCATTTTCCTATTTCTACCTCTAAAGAAGTAAGCGTAGAAAGCAAAGAGGCAAAAGAGGCGGTAGTAGATGATAAAACACAAATGATTGTTTGGAAATACGACTTGCCTGCCCGCTCCGAAAAGATACATACTTTCAAATACACCGTAAAATACCCTAAACGCGAGATATTGGTATTGGATTAAATTTAATACAACAACTTGTCAAGTTTTCCGAACATTGGCAGCCATAGAACTAAATTAAATGGTTGTCAAGGTGCTTGGCAGACAGCTAAAATAAAACACCATTCATTCATTCACTCCATAAAAAAACAAAAATGTTTTCATCTAAACTCCCACGCGTGGGAACAACTATATTTAGTGTTATGTCTGGACTTGCCAACGAAGTGGGGGCGACCAATCTTTCACAAGGCTTTCCTGACTTTGCGGCGCACCCAAAACTCATGGAGTTGGTAGGCAAGGCAATGCACAACGGACATAATCAATATGCACATACTTGGGGCTTGCCTGCCCTACGGGAGGCTATCGCAGGCAAGACGCAAGCCATTTATGGTACAGAAACAGATGCGCAAACCGAAGTTACGGTTGTTTCAGGGGCAAGTGAAGCCTTGTTTAACGTTATTGCGTGCCTGATACGTCCAGCAGATGAGGTTATTATACTCGAACCCGCGTATGATTTGTACTTGCCTGCCATTGAGTTGTTCGGAGGCAAGGCGGTAGGTGTCGCGCTTGAATACCCTTCGTATAGCGTGAATTGGGCAAAAGTGCAAGAAGCTATTACACCCAAAACGAAAGCTATTATTATCAATACGCCTCATAATCCAAGTGGCGCAGTGCTTACAAGCTCGGATATGGCTCATTTGGAGCGGATTGTGCAAGGCACTGAAATTATTGTGGTGAGTGATGAAGTGTATGAACATATTATTTTTGATGGGCAATCGCATGAGAGTGTTTTAAAATATCCAGCTTTGCGGGCGCGAAGTTTTGTTATCTCTTCGTTTGGCAAAACCTATCACACTACAGGTTGGAAAATAGGGTATTGTATTGCGCCTGCGTACTTTACGGCTGAATTTCGGAAGGTGCATCAGTTCAATACTTTCTCTACCTCTACGCCTATGCAAGTCGCGCTTGCTGAGTTTATAAAAGAGGAGGCGACTTATTTAAACTTGCCTGCGTTTTACGAAGAACGGCGCGACACGTTCCGCGAGATGTTAAAAGCAACGCCTTTTGAGGTCTTGCCTTGTGCAGGTACATACTTCCAATTAGTGGGCTACGGGCATTTATCGCAAGAAGCCGATACGGTTTATGCGCAACGACTTACGCGAGAAGTAGGCGTGGCAACTATTCCTGTGTCCGTGTTTTATGACTCGCCTACCGACCATAAAGTTATCCGTTTTTGTTTTGCCAAACGTACCGAAACACTGGAGCAGGGCATAGAAAAATTAGTGAGGTTTGCGGCTAAATTGCGCCAAGCGTAACGAAAAGTATTAAGAAATAAAAAAAAAGAAAACCTTTGCAAAGTTTTTGCATACACATTCTATTATGTCGAAAGAAGAAAAAATCCAACTTGCCTTTGAAGCTATTCAATTAGAGGCGGATAAGCGTATTATTTATACCTTTTATGTATTCTTGCCTGTGCTATTTGCAATGGGTGCTATTTACAAGCAACCTGTTTTAGCTCTTGTGGGGTGCATGATATCGAGTGGGGTGTTGTATTTTGCGTTGCAATATATCCATCACCGCCCAAACCGTAATAGAGCAGTAACTGGGGCATTTATTATTGCACTTATTTTTTTGCAGCTTACTGCTAAAGGTATTACAGAGGCAAAATACAGCTATTTTATTTTCTTATCAGTAATAGCTTTGTATCGGGATAGAAATCCGATAGCATTTTTGACTATTATTGCATTGTTATATCAAATAGCTGGCTACAGCATTCTTTTGAGCGATAATGTTTTTGGTATTTACATAAAAGACCACTTGATAGAGGCGCAAAGCGTGTCGGTAAATAAATTTTTGTTTAGTGTGCTTTTTGTATGTTTAGCTTTTGTGTCGGCTATTATGTTGGTCGATACGCTGTACAAAGAAAGCATAAGCAGTATTCAAAGTAATATTGAAAAAGAAACTGAGCTTCAAAATTATGCCCAAAATCTACTTTTTGCTGATGAGATAGCCGCAGGCAATCTCGAAGCACAATATGTAACGGGTAACACAGACTCGCTAGGCAGAGCACTTATCAATATGCGCGATAACCTCAAAAAAGCAGATGAAAAAGATGAACAAGACCGTTTTATAAGCGATACAACGGCAGAGGTGGGCGAGCTTCTTCGTAAAAACACGCAAGACATAGTGAAATTGACTGATGAGGTGTTGGCAAAACTTATCCAAGCGTTAGAGGCTTCGCAAGGAGCTATTTACCTTACCGAAAATCACAACGATGAGGTGTATTTAGAAATGATAGCCTGCTATGCCTACAATCGTAAAAAGTTTTTGCATCATAGAGTAGGCATAGGCGAAGGATTGATTGGGCAAACCTTTTTGGAAGCCTTGCCTACCTACCTTACGCATATCCCTCCGCAATACAAACCCATAGATACAGGCATGGGCGAAATTACACCAAGTTGTATATTTATCGCTCCCTTAAAAGCTAATAATAATATAGTAGGCGTGTTGGAAATAGCCTCCCTACATAGCTTTAAGGAACATGAAAAACGCTTTTTAGAGAACGTAACCAACAACATAGCTAATACGCTGGTTACAGCCCGCAATCACCAAGAAACGCAAAACCTCTATAAACAATCGCAAATAGCTACTGAAGAATTGCGCACCCGTGAGGAGGAAATGCGCCAAAATATGGAGGAGCTAAAAACTACCCAAGAGGAAATGCAGCGCACACAAACCGCGATGCAGGAAAGCCAAATGAAAAGCAAAGCTATCTTTGATGGCTCTATCAACTCCATTATTATATTCAACGAGGATGGCTGGATTGAAGAAGTGAACCCTTCTACTACTGCTATGTTTGGTTATGATAGTAACTATATAAATAACATGAAAATCGAAAATTTATTTGCTGAATTTGCAGATGGATTTCAACCTTTTATTGGGTTGCGAAGCAGGCTTACCGCGAAAAAACGCAACGGCGAAACATTCCATGTGCAATCATTCCTAAACCGCTTTGTGATTGGCTCTCGCAATATCATGCTTATCTATAGCCGCGATGCCACCAAAGAAGTTGCCCGTGAAAAAGAAGTCAAAATCAAAATCCAACAACTCGAATTCGCTGTGCAAACCGCAGAAGACCAAGCGCGTATAGCACAAGCACAAGTTAAAAAACTAACGCAATAAATAGTAGACATCTTTCTAATTAAAAATCGGCATATTTAAGATTTACCACGCTTGTTTTTAAGTTTACGATGGCTGTAACAAGCAACCATGTACTTT
>JAYTNK010000285.1:0-4680 GCA_043748375.1 Cytophagales bacterium | reverse complement strand
TGGTAATAAGTATTGATATTGCGCTAATTCGACTTGGGTATGGGCTTGGGTAGTTCGGGCTCGGTGGGCGAATATATCGAGTATCAAGAGGCTTCTATCTAATATCTTTACTTTTGCGTCTGCTTCAGTTTCTCCATTCAATTCTTTTTCAAGGTTTCGGACTTGTGAGGGTTGCAAATCATCATCAAAAATAAGCATATCGACTTCGTGTGTACGTACAAACGCGACTATGTCCTCTAATTTGCCCTTGCCTACGAAAGTAGAACCGTGTGGGCGCGAGAGGCGTTGGGTAAAGGTCTTGAGTACTTTTATGTCAAGGGTAGTGGCAAGGAAGGCAAGTTCTTCCAGATAGACGTGGGTAGTCGGCTCATCTTGCGCGTCTGTAATGAGCGCAACAAGGACAGCGGTTTCCGTTTTTTTCGAGGTTTCGTGCATATTTTTGGTATAAGAAGATGTTTTTCTTAAACAGTTGTCAAGGTGCATAGCACTTGACAAGCTGTTTTAGGTTTTGGGGTTAATATTCTATTTTCATGTGTGCATATCGGCGTGTAACGGCGTGAAGTTCGAGAAGGGGTTTCATAAATTCTTCTAAATCAAACATACACAGTTGGCTTGCGGCATCACAGAGGGCTGTTTGGGGTGTTGGGTGTGTTTCTATGAATAAGCCATCGATACCTGCTGCTACGCCTGCTCGCGCAAGGGTAGGCAAGAACTCACGCGCCCCGCCTTTCGCGTCTGCGCTTGGGATGCCGTATTTACGGATACAGTGGGTTACGTCAAATATGACAGGGTATCCGAGTTGGTTCATGTGATAAAAGCTACGTGGGTCGACTATCAGGTCATTGTAGCCAAATGTATAGCCGCGTTCGGTGAGCATAATATTTTCGTTTCCTGTGCTTTCTATCTTTTTGATAGGGTGTTTCATATTGTCGGGCGCAAGGAATTGCCCATGTTTCAAGTTTACGGTTTTGCCTGTGCGTGCAGAGGCGACCACCAGCGTTGTTTGCATACAAAGGTACGCGGGGATTTGGATAATATCCAACACCTCGCCTGCCGACTGCGCCTGCTCAGGGTAGTGAATATCAGAAAGGAGTGGAAAGCCGAACTCCGCTTTTATTTTGGCAAGCATTTCCAAGCCTTTTTCGAGTCCTGGTCCATCATAATATTGAACAGAGCTACGGTTATCTTTTTGGAAAGAGGATTTGAATATAATTTGTATGCCTAAACGCTCGCCTACTCCCTTGAGGTGTTCGGCAGTGCGCATCATGATGCTTTCTTCTTCGATGACACATGGCCCTGAAATTAAAAATAAAGGCTCGCTTCCACAGGCGATATTACCGACTTGTACTATTTTTTGGCTCATAAATTTGATTGAATGCATGAATAATCATGCAAATGTAAGAAAAAACTTTTATTATGTGTTACCTTTGCCAGTGAGTTTTATTTTTGAGGGGCAGTTGCTACTTAAAAAGAAAACGCGCCTTTGGCATATATAGACTATGAAAAAACTCATTACTGTAGTAGGTCCTACAGCGGTAGGCAAGACTGCTCTCGCTATTCAATTGGCGCAACACTTTCAAACTGAAATCGTTTCTGCTGATTCGCGTCAATTTTATCGTGAATTAGAGAAGGCAACTGCAAAGCCCACAGCTACCGAACTTGCCTCCGTACCTCACTATGGCATCAATACGCATAGTATTGAGCGTTATTATAGTGTGGGGCAGTATGAGCAAGACGCGCTGTCGTGGCTTGCCTCCATTCATGAAAAGTCAGACTATGCCATTTTGGTAGGCGGTTCAGGTTTATATATCAAAGCCGTAACAGAAGGCTTAGATGAAATACCTGAAACAGACCCCGACATACGCCAAAGTCTGCAAGAGCGTTTAGCTGATGAGGGTTTAGTACATTTGTTACTTGAACTTGAGCGGTTGGATTATGCCTATTACAAACAAGTCGACAGAGCAAACCCGCAACGCGTGCTTCGTGGGTTAGAAGTATGCCTTTCTACAGGATTGCCGTTTTCTACTTTTCGAACAGGCGTAGCCAAACCGCGCCCTTTTCAAGTTATTAAAATAGGACTGACCATGTCGCGTGAATTGCTTTATCCGCGTATAGAAGCGCGTATGGAGGCTATGTTGGCTGATGGACTATTAGAAGAAGCGCGTGCTTTATTGCCCTATAGCCATATTTCAGCCCTTCAAACGGTGGGCTATCAAGAAATTTTTGGCTATTTAGAAGGTGAATATGATTGGAGCGAAGCACACCGATTGCTCATGCGCAATAGCCGCCGCTTTGCCAAACGACAATTCACATGGTTTCAACGCGATGCCCAAATTACATGGTTTGAATCCAATGATGTAGAGGGTATTTTAGCGCATATTGCGACTGTCGTCTGATAATTTTAAGTATGCCAACAAGCTAAATCCCAATGCTATTAAGCTAAGAAACCAAATTATACCTTGTGATTTATTACAAAAATGTGTGTTTGCGTTATTTTCCGTAGGTGCTAACCTACGGAAAAACGCGCAAAATGCAAAATATAGGCAAATCCTTAGCTTAATAGCATTGGGCTAAAGCCTCGCCTCCACAAAAATTGTTAGATAACCAGATAATGCAGGTTATTTTATAATGATTCTTTTGGTTATTTTGCCTTTGTTGGTGTTCATTTGCAAGATGTATATGCCTTTAGGTTGATTTTGCAAATCTATGGTGGTATGCTCCCCCATTGAGTTAGGGCTTTTATGCACTTCTTTTCCTTGTGGTGTAAAGACTTGCCAAGTATAATTTAGCAGGTTTATATCTGTGTTGCGTATTTGAAAAACGCCTGTATCGCTTGGATTTGGAAAAATAGTGATGGATTCAGTCGAAATAGCACGCATTATAGCTGTAGGTTCATTAATAATACCTTCCAAATTCACTTGTTGATTTTCCACAGCTGTCGCAATCGTAAGTTTAGCACTTTTAACGCCTGCTGATAACCCTGTTTTCAAACGCACATAAACACTTTGATTGTCTATTACCCCATCTATAGCTTGTAAGGAAAGTGTAGATACCCAAGTAGTATTGTCCACAGAAAGTTCCCAATCAGTAGTAGAAATACTTAAATTTACATTTGAAATAAGTCTGCTTGCATTGATAGCAAAGGGTTGGCTTATGGATGGAAGCGCAGGATTAGTGGCAAAATTTGACAAGGCGGTTGTAGAAAGCGCGACTCCTCCCAGAGCGGTTACAGTACCACTCAAAGACGCTGTTTTAGTTTCTGCGCCCAAAGCGGTCATGGTAATGGTGGCTGTCTTAGTACCCATAGATAGCCCTGTTTTCATACGCACATGAACGCTTGGAGTTTGTGTATTAGGCAGAGATAAGGTGGCTGCCCATGTGATATTATCCATAGAAAGTTCCCAATCAGTGGTAGAAATACTTAGCATGATAGGGGAGGTAAGCCCAACACCATACACACTAAGAAATTTAGTACTGGAGGGAAAAACAGGTTGTGCAATAAAGTTTGTTAAAGTATTATTGGGAACTATGATACCTGCCACTGTGCCTGCTACAGAAACTGTTTTATTGGCTACACCTAAAGAACTCAATGTAATTGTATTTGATTTGTTATTTACAGGCAAGCCCGCTTTCAAACGCACATAAATAGGTTGATTGATTGTTCCACTTGTATTGGGTACAGAGAGGGAGGCAAGCCACGTAGTATTATCTACAGAAAGTTCCCAATCTGTGGTAGCATTGCTGATATTTACATTGCCTACCAGCGATGCCCCACTGAGTATGAAATTTTGGCTCGCTGAAGGTTGTATAAAGGTAGCCAAAAAACCTTGTGTAGGAGTTTCAGAAACGGTTATTTCTGTTATGGCACTGACCGTACCACTCAAGGAAACTGTTTTATTGGGTAAGCCTGCATTAGTAATCGTAATAAGGGCATTTTTATTGCCAATAGACAAACCCGTTTTCAAACGCACCCACATTATCTTCTGTGCTTGGTTAGGAGCAGGGGTATAGCTAAGCGTATTTTGCCAAGCTTGGTAATCGCTTGATATTTCCCAATCTGTAGTAGATACTGCTGCCTCTACAAGCGTATTTACTCCTCCTGTAATAATATAAAAATAATTTGAATTGGTTTGTAAGGCTGTAGCAGAAAAACCACTTAGCGTACTTTCAGAAATATACAGATAGGGTGCTACAACCGTTCCTGTCAGGGCAACGGTTTTATTGGCAAAACCTGCGGTCGAAAGCGTAAGCACACCCGTTTTAGCTCCCAATGATAAGCCTTGTTTCAAACGAACTGATACGTATTTTTGAATATCAATATTGCCCAAAACAGCCAATGAAAGCGTGGAAGACCAAACTGGATTGCTTGAGTAAGTTTCTGTTATCTCCCAATCTGCATTGGATAAAGTAAGCTCAATATTGGAAGTAAAACCTGTGCCTGCTATTTCTACGGTCATAGCGTTTGAGGCAGCCAATTGTACCGTTTGAAAACCGATTGCATCAGGAGTTATGGTAAACGAGGGAGCTTTGACTAAACCTGTTACTTGAACCGTATGCATGGGGATACCTGTAGCAGCCACTGTAATGGTAGCGGTTTTATTGCCTACTGATAGCCCTGTTTTTAAGCGAACATAAACCGTTTGATTGATAGTACCACTTGTGTGGGGTATAGAAAGGGAG
>JAYTNK010000284.1:0-10718 GCA_043748375.1 Cytophagales bacterium | reverse complement strand
CACAAGGGATTGCCCCTACTTTTTACCCCCACAAAAATTGTCAGACAACCATTTTTATGATAAAATAAATTACGTTCAAGAAAACATTGCCTTAAAAATATATTCGTATATTAATAATTGGTGGAAAAGAACTAAGCAAAAATAACTACACAAAGTATAATGAAAACACTACTACTACAAATGCTGTATATAAGTATAACGAACGTAGTTATTCTACTAAAAAACCTCAGGAAGAGAGATTATAACATACTAATACAACTATCAATAGTCCATTTTTTATGTGTCAAAAATATTTATCAACTTGCCTGCCACCTGCTTGGTTTTGGCAGGCAAGTTCTCGACTTGCCTGCGTAAACTTATTATCATTCGTTCAGCTGTTTCCAACTTTCCTCATAATATTGAATAATATATTGTGTAGAAAGATTGTTCGGCTCTACCTTTACGGCACTCATATCAGGGTCAAAAACTTGCATACTTTCCCAAAGTTTAGGGCGAATATAGCGCACGTTTTTGGCTTTCTCTAACGATGCAAGATAGCGTAAAAGGCGCGGTTGTGCTTTGTCTAACGGGGCACGGCTCGCTATTTGAAAGCCCCACTGCCCAAAAGACGGCACGTGAAGCGTAATCGGCAATGTTTCAGGAAAGACCTGCTTTAAGGTTTCACCAATACACCAATAAACTTTTCGAGCAAAATAGGGAGATGACGATTGTGTTATTACAATACCATCTTTTGCCAATATCTTAGCAATCAATTTGTAAAATTCAACACTGTATAGTTTGCCAAGACTCACTTCGTTAGGGTCAGGCAAATCAATGATAACCACTGAATATAACTCGCCTCCCTTCTCCACAAACTTAAATGCGTCTTGATTAAAAATACGTACCTTCTTATCTTTCAACGAATTGGCGTTTAGCTTTTTGAGTACGGGGTTTTGGCAGGCAAGGTCAGTAATGGTTTTATCCAAATCTACCAAATCAATTTGTTGTACCTTATCATTTTTCAGAATTTCTCGAACCGCCAAGCCATCTCCTCCACCCAAAACTAATACTTTTTCAGGATTGATGTGCAAACCAAGTGGAATGTGTACCAACGCCTCGTGATAGCGGTGTTCATCTATAGAACAGAATTGTAAATTTTCGTTCAAGTATAAACGTACATCTTCGCGCCATTGCGTAAGTACAATGCGCTGATAGGGTGTTTGACGCGAAAGCACCACCTCATCTTGATAAAGTAATTGCTCAAGATAACCACTAATTGTAAAAGAATAGGCAAAGCCAAAAATGTACAACGAAACGCAGGCAAGTGCCAAACCAAGTTGAGCGCGAAAGTTCCGCAACTGGTCTTTGAAAGCATACATATTGAATATGCCTACCGATAAATTTAGCAATCCAACCAAAAAAGAGGTGCGCAAAATGCCAAAATAAGGCAACATAAACAACGGAAAAACCAACGAAGCTACTAATGCGCCCAAATAATCAAACGAGAGTACTTGCGCAAGAGTATTCCGCAACTCAAAGGATTGCTTGTGAATGATGCGCGTAAGCAAAGGTATTTCCAACCCTACCAACGAACCCACTAAGCCTACTAAAATAAAGGCAACCAAATAGTATGATTCAGTGGTAGCGTAGGCTACATATAACGCCGCGCCCGTTAATCCACCTACAATACCCAACAGAATTTCTAACTGAATGAAGTAATCTAAGAGATAATCGTCTGAGAAGAATCGGCTTAAATAAGCCCCTACACCCATAAAAAAGAGGAATAGCCCAATCGTGAGCGAAAAATGCAAAATGCTATTCCCCAAAAAATAGGCAGTAAAGGTGCTGATAATCAGCTCATAAAATATCCCGCAAACTGCCAATATCCCAACTGAAATAAACAGAATAGGGGCTTGAGATGCGCTCGGTTTTGATTGATTCATGCAAGGTTAGTTCAAGGCTGCCGCAATAATAATGCAAATGCCCAATATTAAAAAACCGAGTAAAACCGCTACAGCTATATTATTTTCTTGAGAAATTTGCTTAGAAAGATTACCAGGTGTAATCCAATCTACTACTTTGAAGGCAAGAACTGCCAAAATGATACCAATAACAGAGTACAACAAACTCTCTGTAACACCTTGTAGAAGTGTTTGTTCTGCGAGTAAGAGGAAAGTAAGCATAAGTGATAATTTTTGAATTTATGAGTTAAGATCGCAAATATAGCACATTTTTGTAAAAACTAACCTTCGCTATAAACAATATCCGCGAAAAGATTAAAAACGTCTAAAACTTTCAAAAATGTACTACAAACCGTTCGTCTATTCTCCAAAGGGCGCAAAAAAAAGCGTTTTTTCGCTTATAGCACACAGACGAGCCGTCTGTAGTATATTTGCATAAGTTCTATAAATTTTAGACGAACCAAATAAATGAGCATCTACACTAAACTACATCACAAGCGTTCTGCCAAATGATACAAAACAGCCATACGAATGGCAACACCATTTTCTACTTGGTCAAGAATGATAGAATGTTCACTATCAGCCACATCGCTTGCGAGTTCTATGCCTCGATTGATAGGTCCAGGGTGCATAATAACAATTTCCTTTGGCAGGCTATCCAATAAAGCGCGATTGATACCGTAATACAAGGCGTATTCTCGCAAAGAGGGGAAATATTTAATTTGTTGGCGTTCCAACTGTATGCGCAACACATTGGCAACATCACACCACGCTAAGGCTTCGCGGATATTATGCGAAACTTTTACACCCAACGCGTTGATATATTTTGGAATAAGCGTAATGGGACCACAAACCATTACTTCTGCACCCATTTTTTGAAACAAAAAGATATTCGACAACGCCACCCGCGAATGAAGAATATCGCCTACAATCACTATTCGCTTGCCTGCTATTTCGCCTAATCGCTCTCGAACAGAATAGGCATCAAGGAGGGCTTGCGTAGGATGTTCGTGTGTACCATCGCCTGCATTGATGATATTTGCCTTCACTCGTTTGGCAAGAAAGTGTGGAACGCCTACACTCGCATGGCGAATCACAATCATGTCTACTTTCATTGCCAAAATGTTCTCGACGGTGTCTAACAGTGTTTCTCCCTTTTTCACTGAGCTATTAGAGGCGGCAAAGTTAATTGTATCAGCGGACAGACGTTTTTCTGCTAACTCAAACGATAGGCGTGTACGGGTGGAGTTTTCAAAAAAAACATTAGCTATAGTAACATCACGCAACGAAGGGACTTTTTTGATAGGACGATTGATAACCTCCTTAAAGTTTGTGGCGGTGTCCAATAACATCTCGATTTCCGCTACAGAAAGTTCTTTGATGCCTAATAAATGCTTCATGCAAAATAATTGAAAGATAAACGTGAGAAGTTGGGCATTGTATATTTAGCTGGTGTGCGTAACAATGGTTACTACAAAAACAAAATAACTATAATGCGCATCAAAGGGTAGGAAGTCATAAATAAATTTCTGTTCCGATTTACGCGCCATTTCCAAGAAGCCTAATCCTGCACTATTACGGTCTTTTTCCTCGTCTGGATTTCTATTTTTATTTCCTTTTATAACTTGTTTGTAAAGTTCTTGGATACCATAAGTGTCTTGTTCATTGAGCGCATCAATTTTTTGCTTCAAGAATGGCACTTTAGCTTGGCTGATGAGGTTGCCAAATATAAGGCTATACTTTTCGGCTTGGCGGTCATAAATAAAAACAGGCAAGGCTTCTTTGTCTGCCATTCTGTCGCCATAACGTACAATATTTTGCAATCCTTCAGTGATGATATTAAAGGCTTTGCGGGTAATTTTAAGGCTTTCCCCAAAGCTATCCATTTGGGTTTCAAGGCTATTCAAAATTTTTAGAATAACTTCTTGATTGATTTCGTTATTGTGTTCTATGACAGGTGTCTGTACCTTAGCAAGGTTGCGCACGTCCTGTAAATAATTCTTTGCCATATTTGGAAGGTAGAATAAGTTGGTGGTTTTTTAGAGCAACGATAGGAATTTACAAGTGCTTAAGCCTTATGGCTCAAGCCGTGCTATGGAAAACTATCTAATAAACGCCTAAAATTAGCGTATCTTTTGCAGATTGCCTATAATTTGTAAGTTTTCTTTTAAAAAAATAAAAAAAAACGAGTTGCCTTGCCTATAAACCAAAATATAACCTATTTTTAGCGTATTGATTCTTATTTTCTTATTCTTTTATGTGTATGCTGTGTAAGTTTTTAAATTATGCTGTTGGGCGAGCGTTCGTTTGCTTATTATTTTTGTCCTTGCCTGCCCACGCTCAAGTAGTTCCTGCTGAGTTGGATTTGGGTGGAGTGCGCCTTGCGATACCCGCGCTTATCCGCCCTTTAATTCAAGTTAAAATGAATGAACTAAAAGGCAACCAAGCCACGTATTTACAAAAATTAGCTCAAGCCGATTTATATTTGCCTGTTATTGCAGAAATATTGCAAGAAAACGGTGTGCCTGAAGTATTCAAGTATCTTGCCTTCTTTGACCAAAACCCGCAAGACGACAAAGTATTTTGGCAACTACCAGAGGCGTTGGTAGAACGATTGGGTTTACAAAAAAACAAAAATATTGATGAAACCTCAAACACGATAAGCGTAGCTCAAGCTGTTGCAAAACAGCTAAAGAATAATCAAGGCTCGCTCAATAATTGGTTGCTCACACTTCTTTCCTATAGGCAAGGAGCAGAAAATGCACAAGGTTATTTTACAAACAAATTGCCACAACTCAACTTGCAAAATCTAATTCTAAATAAAAAATTAGACTTATCTAATGCTCTACACCCCGACATTTTAGAATTTGTGGCGCATTGGACTATGTTCAAAGATGTATTGGGGCGCAATCCAAGCGCACCCACCACTTTGGTTCGTTACAAACAAACAAGCAACAAGACCTTAAAGCAAATCGCAGAAGAATTTCAAATAAAACCTACCGAAATAGCACAATACAATGATTGGCTCACAGACGACACAGCCATTCCTACCGACAAGGATTACGAAGTCTTACTGCCTGTTTCAACGGGTTCACCCTCCACTGAAGTAGAAATACAGACTTCACGGGGAGGCGAGATAGATTTCAACACGTATGAAGATAATGCTTTTGAAACAACTGAAGCAGTGGAAACTGTTACCCAAAAGACGCACACTGTCGTCAAGGGCGAAACTTTATTTAGCATTTCACGCAAATATGGTGTGCCTGTAGCTAACCTCAAACAATGGAATCTCATGAACGCAAGTGCTACTATTTCTATAGGGCAACAGTTAAAAGTAGCTGAAACGCAAACAAAAACCTCCTTGCCTACCACTAAAACTACCCAAACTACCCAAACCACTCAAATACACACTGTTCAGGCAGGCGAGGGACTGTTCAAAGTAGCCCGTCTGTATGGCGTTTCGGCAGGCGAGATTCGTACTTGGAATAACTTAACTTCGGACAACTTAAATGTTGGACAAAAAATTACAATAAAAAAAACAAAAGTAGGCAGTGAACCAAAAACCAACACCCCCACCCCTACTCCACCCAAAGAAACTACACAAACAAAGCTTGCCTACAGTTTGCGCGTGCTTAGTTCAAAAACTGTACCTATACAAATGACTGCGTTAGGGCTTCGGCTTACTTTTACAACGGAGGCAAGGCAGAAAGTGCAAAAGTATGTAGATAAGTTGGTTGAAAGTCCGCCCGCCTATTTTCGACAAATGGAAACTATCGACACCTATATGCCGTTGATTGAGCGCGAATTGCAACAAGCAGGTCTGCCATTAGATTTTCGTTTCTTGCCTATTCAAGAAAGCGCGCTGAAAGCTACCGCCGTTTCAAAATCAAATGCGGTGGGTTATTGGCAATTCAAAAAGGAGTCGGCAGTCGAAGAAGGCGTTATTGTAAATGAAGCCATAGATGAACGCATGAACATTGTTGCCTCGACTATAGGGGCTATCAATTATTTAAAAAAGAGCCAATTAATGTTTGGTAATTGGGTAAATGCTCTCCTCTCCTATAATATGGGGCGCACAGGTGCAAAAAATCAAATAGCTAAAACTTATACCCAAAACTTGCAAGGCGTAGAAAGTATGCAAATAACAGGCGATACGCATTGGTACGTTATGAAATTTTTAGCTCATTTAGTAGCTTTTGATGATGAAGTAGGCGTAAGCAAACCCACGCAAATACTCACAGATTATACGCAAGGCTCTAAAAAAACACTTGCTCAAATAGCTCAAGAGCAGAAAACCACGCTGCAAATTCTCCAACCACACAATCAATGGCTTAAGCGCGGTATTGTACCTGTAGGCAAGACTTTTTCTGTTATCATACCTGAAAAGTAGGCAATTTTGGTACCTCCATAAAAAACGTAGTGCCTTCGCCTGCTGTGCTTTCAAAATAAAGATTTCCACCTAAAGTTTTCATAAAGTCAAGGCAGAGGGTAAGTCCAAACCCTGTGCCTTTTTCTTCGGCTGTTCCGTTGGTTGTAAAGCGTGTATTTCCAAATATTTTACTTTGGTATTCAGTCGGAATACCTACTCCATTGTCTTTTACAGATATAATAGTTGCGTGTGGTTTTTGCGTTACAGCTATTTTAATTTCGCCCGATTCAGGTGTAAATTTAATAGCATTGGAAACTAAATTTAGCAAGACGATACCCAATATATCCTTGTCTGTTTGTAGTTGGAGGGGGTTTTCGGTTAAATTTAAGCATTTGATTTGTTTTCGACTTGCCTGATTTTCTGTGATGTCAAATACATTTTCTATGTGGGTATGCAAGTTTACTTCCACTATAGATGGTACAAAACCTGCCATTTGGCTCTCAGCCCAAAGCAAGAGATTTTGAAGGAAATCGTACACACGTGCAATATCTTTATTGAGTTTTTGAGTCATGTGTACTTGTTCTTCTAGCGAAATATAACCTATGTTTGCCAAATCTAACACCGCTTTTAGGTTTGCTAATGGGCTACGCATATCGTGCGAAATGATAGACAAAATGCGGTCTTTGGTCAGATTTAATTTTCCGAGTGATTCGTTTTGAATTTCTATTTCATGTTTTTTTTCACTAACTAAAATCAATAATTTTGTTAATTTTTTTCTATTTTTATACAGTAGGAAAAGAACTATTAGCACAATCAATAAAGTAGAACTTACTGCAATAATGATAACGCCTTGCTCTTGAGTTTCCAAGTGGTGCAAGTGATTAAGTTTTTTGAGGTATTCATTTTCGCGTTGTTGGTCTTGCAAGTCATATTTAAATTGGAGTTCGAGTATGGTTTTGTGCTTGCCTGCCGTTGCAAGACTATCATAGAGTTTATTGTAACGAGCATACCATTTGACAGCACTTGCGTCTTTATTTTGAATAGTATCCAATTTAATAAAAAGTTTGTAAATTTCTAAGAGAGAAGATGCGCCTTTTACACGTTGAAAATGTGTGATTGCATTTTGTGCCAGTTGTTCCGCCTCTTGGAAATTTTTCATATCTATAGCATTGTTTATCAATATAGTATGCAAATATGGAATACTATTATAGTCTGATTTTCTAGCGTTCTCTTGTGCCGCAAGTGCATAGTTTTGAGATATTTGATAGGCATTTTTTCGGCGGTAAAATAAGGCGAGTTTCCCCTGTGTTTGCGCAATAGCCTCAAGCGCGTTTCTGGTTTCAAATATATGCAGCGCTTGTTCTGTGATTTTGATGGCGGTATCTACCTCGCCTGCCATCGAATAAATATCCGAGATACGCATCATATAGTACCCTTCTTCTAAATAATTATGGGTTTGTTTAATGAGTTTATAGCCTTTCTCATAGTAGGCTTTAGCGACAGCAAAATTTTTCTGCATGGCTTCGGCTTTCGCCAATAGCTCTATGCAGGAGATGATTTGGATAGTATCCTGAATATGTACGGCTATTTTGTAGGCACGTTCATAATATCGGTGTATTTGTTTGTTATAGGCACTATCATTTAGCGAAGCATAAACATTACCCAAATTGCTCAATACAATAACTGTGGCACGTTGGTTTTCGCCTGCCTTTTCATAGCCTTTTAGGGCGGCTATATAGGCTTGTAACGCTTCGGTATAATGTCCTATATTTTTTTGTATCAATCCAATATTATTTTTGACACGTATTTGATTGTGCGAGTCGGGTATTTTGCGAAAGATTTTTTCGGCTTTTCGAGTATAGTCCAAAGCATCTTGATAATGCCCTAAGCGCAAGGTATTGATGCCTATATTATACAAGGTAATGGCGTGTTCGCGGGTATTTGGCTCATGTTGTTGATACCAATCCAAAACGCTTTCGAGTACGCGTTTGGCAGAGTCAAATTTGCTCAAGCTACTATATGTAAAAGCTCTATCCCGTTTGGCGCGTTGTATGAACGTTTGTACGCCTATTTTTTCGAATAGTTCAATAGATGTCTGATGGTAGGCAAGTGCCTCAAAAGGTTTTCCGCGCAAGCGTAATATTTCGGCTATAACATAATGAGCTTCGGCTTCAGCGTGCATAAGGCGTTTCATTTGCGCCTCTTTTAGTGCTTGTGTAGCCATTTTATAGGCAAGCGCGAGATTGTATTCTTTTACTTCTTGGGCTATAGCGCAGGCAAGCACAAGATAGGCTTCTTGTCCGATTTGTGCATTATCTTGCTGTTTCTCTAATGCGATTTGCCATGTGCCTTTTTGCGCAGTTGCATAATTAGCACACCATAAGTATAAAAGTATGAAAGCAATCCTCCAATAACTATTCATGGGGTGCAAAGATACAAAAAAGATAGAACTTGTACAAATAGCTACTTTTTATGGCTTATCAAGAGCCTTGACTATGCTATAAAAAATAACTATTGTAATTTTATAGTTATATTATAGTTGATTTTATTTGGTCGCTCTAATTAAAATATATTGATAATACCAAGTAGCATTCGGATTATGGGCGGGCAAGCGCACGTCATGAATAGGCACTTCGAACAAGGGGTGTTGGAATGTATTGTAAGCTACCCAATGCGTATCCTCCAGCACAAATTTGTAGGTAAGTTTATCTTTCTCCCATGTCATGATGAGCATTTTTTTTCCTTCGGGTGTTGTTTGAGAGGCGTAGATGCGTCCTTGTGGGTCTTTTTGATAAACCCGCAGGTCGTGGTCTTTGCTTTGCAGTTTTAGCCATATAGGTAAGTAAGGTTTATGATAGGCAAGGTCTATGGTGTGTTCAGCCATATAAATTTGTTGCCAATCGCCCTCCCAATAATCCGTTAGCAATCTTTCCGACTGTTTATGCCCATGTCTTGACGAGCATGAGATAATCATGGTGCCACCTTTGTTCAAATGGTATTTACTTTGGGCTATCAAGCTATCCAAAACCAGCCGACCGTCATTGCCTGCCTCATTCCAAGTAGCCGAGTCATGTCTGTCTTCTGGATGCTCGACATCAGTAAACAGCCAAGGCTGAACGGGAGGATTGGAAAGGATAAAATCAAATTTTTGCCCTTTCAATGCCTTGAAGCAGTCGCTTTGAATACCATGCGCGATAACGCCATTTCGTTCTGCATTCTCGACGGCAAGACGCGTAGCCGAAGCGCAATAATCGGTGAGATAGACTTGTTTTGCCCCTAACTTGCCTGCGAAGATGCCCAATATACCCGAACCTGTGCCGAGGTCAAGCACGCGTGCATTTGTTACGCTTTCGAGGTAGCCGTATTCAGTAAGGAACGATAACATTTCTTTGGCACTGTAGGGCGACCATACTTCTGGGTCGCTGCATAATTCAATAGATTGCCCTGCAAGACTGTAGGTCTTGAGTTCATGAAGGTTGGTTTGGGGTGTCATATAATATTTTTATATTTTGGTGTTGCTACGTAATGCGCTACAGGTTCTATACCGTACTTTACAAAAATAGTTATATCTTTTTAAAAATCAAATAAATATGTGTAATATTGCGAAAAGAATAAAGGTTCTTCTAAGATTTATACGGGAATAGGCTTCCCACGATTAAAATCGCGGGCTAAATTAATCAAACCTACGATTTTAATCGTGGATAACAAGCAAAATCCATTATAATTTTCTAAGAACCAGAATAAATTATCTGTATAATCAAAATAGTGTGTGAACTTGCATGACCAATCTTGAATACGAACTTTTAGACGAACTTTATTTTGTAATTCGCTTTCAAGACTTGCAACAAGTGTTAGAATGGGAAGAAACATTGCTTTTAAACCAATTATGCCTACTTTTAGAAAAGGAATGGGTAAAGTGTATCGATACGCAAGGCAATCATCTTGACACCTTGCCTGCGAACCTGCCTGCGCAACACCTTGCCTGCCTGTTTCTTGCTACCAAAACAGGTTTGAAAGCACATCACAGTAGGTAAAAGTGAAAAAAATAGCTTTTGGGCTTCAAAAAATAAAAAAATGTCAAAAAACAAAAAGAAAGCACCATTCAAGGTTCATAAACCTTCCCACGATATTTACAAACGCTTGTTTCGCAATCCGCCTGCAGTGGCTGGATTGGGAATTATTTTGTTTGTGATTCTGCTTGCCCTCTTGGGCTATAGCATCATGCCAAGCAACGTACCATATGGCAATGAACAAGCAAAAGAAATTAGCAAGCAACCGCCTGGATTTAGTGTACAAGTAATAAAAGAACGCATCAATCGTAAAATAGTAGAGCGAAACTTCTTCATGGCAATGTTGTGGGGGCAGGAAAGTTTGTATAAAATCCATGCTATAGATAAATTTAGACTTGA
>JAYTNK010000283.1:0-2106 GCA_043748375.1 Cytophagales bacterium | reverse complement strand
ATCTCGTGGCTTGAGTTTAGCGTGTAACGTTTGTAAGCGTGTGAAAAACTTACACAGACTCGTAGTCGTAAAGACATAGCGCGATATCACAGCAGGATTAGTGCTCTCCACGTTGTCATAATCTGCAAAAAACTCATTCAACAACAGATTCAAAGTTTCGGCAATTTCAGAAGCACGTGCTTCTAAAAACATATCCCCTATCAGTTCGATGATAGCCTCGTTTGCAGGTGTTACGACAGTGCAGGCTGGCTTGGATTTCGTAGGCAAGGTCTTGCCTGTTTTGCTTAAAATAGCAGAGAAAATAGCGGAAGCGGTTTTTTTATTGCGCATTTTTAACCTCCTTTTTGACTAAAATAGCCTTGCCATTGAACAATGCTTTCGCTATTTCATATACTTGTGTGATATAGCCATTCGCTTCTATCCAGCTCATACCACTGAGGTTTTGCTTCTTAGCATTGCGGTAAACATTGATGCCATAGCGAAGTGAAAATTCTTTGTACAAAAGCGTGTATGCCACTTTTACATCTGCGCCTGTAGATACGGCATAGCTTTTAACGAGTTCGTCTAAAGCCTTGCGCACGGTAACAAACAAGGTTTGTACAGGTTCGTTTTGCCTCTCCTCAAGGTACGCATTCGCGACAGCACGGTCTGCCTCAAAACTTTCCTGCTTTTCCGAAATAGCCTTCAACTCCTCACGTTGCTCTCGCATCTGCTGAATAGCCATCGACATAATATCTAGAGTGTCCATAGGTTTCGAGGCGATAACCTGATGCAATGCCTTCTCGCAATCAAGGAAGTACTGCCTTGCCTGCTTGCCTTTGTCGTTGCGCTGTAGCATAGCTATTTCTTTCGCAGTGGGGAGAGTGAGGGCGTAGTCTGTAATTTCTTGCCCATTTTGGGGGTGTACATTTTGGTACGGGGTATAATCCTTGCCGTTTTCAAAACCATACTCGAACATTCTTTCAATCCAACGGCTAAATCTTTCAGAGCCTTGTAAGAACTCGAATAATTCACGTGCGGACACTACTTGATTGCCATTGCGTTGCTCAACCCTAATAAGGGGAGCGTTGTCATTTGGAAATGACAAATTTTCATTGTTACTTTGCATACACTTTGTAAAAAGTTAATAAAAAGGGGCGTAGTTTTCCTAGGACGGCACCCCTTTTTCTATTGTTAAAAATATGCAAACTCGCATATTTTCAAGCAAAAAAATTATTTCACATACTTCTCAAAATATTGTTTAAGCAATTTTTGATAAGCTCGGCTTATACCATACAACTCATTTTCCCAACGGGAAATTTGAGCTTGTTCAGTTTCTACAGCCTCCGCTAAATTTTTTTGCGTAAGTCCATATTTTTCGCGTAATTCTTTTAATTCTTTGCCTGTCATAATTTTAAGTTTGACGATGCAAATATGCAGGTTCACATATTAAAATCCAAGTAATCTTGAAAAAATATTTTCAAAACGCACTAATTTAGAATACATCTAAATAAAAAATTAACATTATTAGTTAAGTATTTTAACTAATAATGTTAATTAAGGCTATTAGCTAATGTTTTTAACTTAAAAACTTGACTAACAAAATGTGTGCCATAAAAATACGCCTTATTTGTGAAAACAGAGTAGTTTCGCAATATTTTCGCAATATTCCTGCAAATCAAATAAGTCTTGGAAGTCCATTATAGCACCCTCGCAAACCTGAAACAGCTCAAATTCTGTAGCAAAAGTATCTAATATAGCCGTTCCTTCAGGTGATTGCTTTATGGCATCAAATATTTTTTGAGCGTTCCAAGATGGCTTGATGGCTATTCTATTCGCTTGCGCCACTTGCAACCAAAGGCTTTTTTGCGCACAAATACTTGTAATGGTTTGTGCGTCAATAGGTCGCACCAATCCATTTTGCAACAGCAAAGAAAAAAGCCTTTTTAGGTCAGCCCCTTTTTCAGTTATGTAGGTAGGCAAGGTAAAATCTTTCAAGACAAATACGCCCCCTACATTTTTACTGCTGAAAATATAGGGGAATAAAACTTTATCAGACATTAGCATTTTACCAAAAATATCGAAAAGAGTAGCTTCATATTCTTTAGGCTTTTGATTGAGTACATT
>JAYTNK010000282.1:0-3709 GCA_043748375.1 Cytophagales bacterium | reverse complement strand
ATCTCGTGGCTTGAGTTTAGCGTGTAACGTTTGTAAGCGTGTGAAAAACTTACACAGACTCGTAGTCGTAAAGACATAGCGCGATATCACAGCAGGATTGGTACTATCCACGTTGTCATAATCTGCAAAGAACTCATTCAACAACAGATTCAAAGTTTCGGCAATTTCAGAAGCACGAGCTTCTAAAAACATATCCCCTATCAGTTCGATGATAGCCTCGTTTGCAGGCGTTACGACAGTGCGGGCTGGCTTGGGTTTCGTAGGCAAGGTCTTGCCTGTTTTGCCTAAAACAGATGAGAAAAGGACGGAAGCGGTTTTCTTGTTTTTCATACAGTTAGAAGCCAAGAACGGTTTGAAGTACATGGACGTGGTAAGTGCGCACTGCACCATAACGCGCATCATTCACTGATAAGGTGTCGTAACCAAGTTCGCTACTGATTTTCTTCAGCTTCTTGCCTGTCTGCTGTGCCTGCGGTTGTGATAAGTTCCACTTTTCGTGTTTCAAACCATAATAACCCGCCAAGCTGTAAAAGTCATTGTTCAAGTTTGTAACCTTCGCTTCCACTTCATGAAGCTTGCCTGCCGTAGCGTCTTGACTTTCCTGTAAAGCCTTCAGCTCTTCCGACTGCTCAAGCTGTGCCTTTTCTAATTGCGCCATTTGTGCGAAGCCTTCTGCCAGCATCTCAAGCGTTGATTTTCTCACTACCTCATACTTGCCCGTTTTGCGTATGGCAGGCAAGACCTCCGAAGTAACCCACTTCTTGAATGCCTTTGCCTCTGCTTTCTTGCTACCAAGCACAAGCGAATACAAACCGCTTTCGGTGATGATAGATAGTTTTGGAGTTCCAGTACTTACATCATTTGAAATGATGTAACTCTTTTCGTCTTCATCAAGTCTTGCGAGAGCTTGCCCTACATTTGACAGTTCGAGAACCTTGCAAACGTCAGACGCTACAAAGTAGGTTTCGCCTTTAGGCGTGGTGATGGTTCTAATTTCTGCATCAGAGAAATTGAACTTTTGGATTTCTGCAATATCTTGCATATCTTTGTGAATGTTTGTGAGCTGTAAAGCTCGGTTAATAATACACCTCTGCGGGCTTGAGAATTTGCAGGGGTATTTTTTTATATTTTTAAGTTACGTTAGCGTTACTTTTTGAGTAAAAAAATATTATTCTGAAATTTTTCGAAAATATTCGATTAGTAAACGCTGATAAGCGGGACTAATAGATTTACGACCATTTTCCCACTCAGATACACGTTGCTTTACAGTTCCGACACTTTCAGCAACTTCTTCTTGAGTTAGGTTATACTTTTGACGTAAGTTTTTTAGTTCCTCGTTATTCATAGCGCAAAGTAACGCTATCGTTACTAAAAATCCAAGCAACCTTAAAAAAATATTTTCAAAACACGATAATTTAGAATGCATCTAAATAAAATGTTAATGTTTTTAGTTAAGTAATTTAACTAAAAATGTTAATTAAGGCTATTAGCTAATGTTTTTAACTTAAAAACTTTACTAACAAAAGATGTGCCATATTATTTGAGCATCTTTTCGGCACTGTACATCAAAAAATCAGCTTCTGCCAACATTGGCAGAAGCTGGATTTTGTTTAATACGTTTTAACTCCTAACCAATTTGCGCGTTTATTAAACTATGCACGTAAAATATCAATCATAGTTGTTTTTTTACCATTGTATTCTATATTAATGATTACTTTTTCATCAAAAAATATGCGTACAATATCTTTTAAACCATTAGCAATAGAAACAGTTTTAGTTCCTTCATTTTCTGTAACAATTTTGATTTTATTGTTTTTTGCGTCAGCCACTTGTAAAATACCCACGAGTTGCCTTTGCTCTATTGTTGCTTCATTGGTGTGTAAATTATCTGAAGGAGTAGACTTGTTATTTGCTTTAATGTCTTTACCTACTCTTTGATAAGACACCGTTTTTTCTTTGCCATTTCGCAAAACAGTTAAACCTACCTGCTTAATTTTATCACCATCGGGTGCTAAGGCTCTTGCTTTTGATATAAAATCTTTGCTATAATCGCTATCTTGTATGTGTTTTTCTATTGCTTCAACGTCGTTATTGTTGATTTTTTCAATACAAAACAAGATTTCATCTATAACTTCTTGCGGTCTTACCTTTTCAAACATTTCCAACTGTGATTCAGGTTTACTCAAGCGTATAGTAACTCCATAACTTCCTGCTATAGGAACGGATAAATAAGGCTCATACAAATGTTTTACCTCGCTTGATACGCCTCCACTCGTTCTATAAGGCATTTTTCCAAATCTTTCAGCTACTCTGTAAGTAATTTGTTCAATAATCTGAAAGCGATTTAAAAATTCTTTTGAATGAATCATACCAAAACTAACGGCATTTCCTACAAGTGAAAGAAGAAACTCGCTATTGTCCAATTGTAAACCGTTGAGTTGTAAATGCCTTGAAAAATTAATTTCATCTTGCATATTCCGCAATTCATCAAGTAAAGATGCAGGCGCGTGAATGGTTAAGCCGAAACTTATCATAACTTCAGCTTCTCTGTATAACTTTGCTTTCTTGGCTAAAGCCGCTGCACTTTTGAAAAGAGTGGCTTTGCTGAAGTCTTTGCTTGTATTAGCTAAGAAATCAAGTGCTACTTTTTTTTCATTTTCATAAGCTTGAGCATACAAAGCAAGTGCTTCCTTTTCGTTGCTTTCTTCTGAAGCAACGAAAGCTAAATGCGAAAGCCGCATCGCTTCTTCGTGAAGTTCTCTGTTTGTCATACACTTTTATACTATTCTAAGATGATAAAAAGTTTCTGGTTTCTTGAAGTTAGTAACTATGACATAGGCATCAGTCCCTGTATCATCTGATTTTTTTGTTTGTTCTATTTTTGTATTAAGTCTTGTACGCAAAGTGTTTTTTGGAGTAGTTGATAAAATGGCGGATACTTCTAATCTTGCAGAAGGTTCAAAATCAAAATCACCACTTGTTTTATTTAGCGTAAAATCTATTCCAACTCCATTTGATTCTGTTCGCCTAAAATCATCATAATCAGTTATTTGAAGTATAAGCAAAATAGCTAAAGCCATTCCCGCGTAATTGGCAGCATCTTTTTTATCCTGATATGATTGGTGATTATTTATGGTTAGTTCTTTTTTCCAAACTATCTCAAATATTTCTATAACTTGATTTTCATTATCTTTTACCTCAAGTTTTACACCACTTTGATGCCCTTGATGCGTAAGGCAAAAAACAGCGCAACTCGATGTATATGATCCAAAATCGGGGTCTATACCAGAAATGCCAGCACGCAAATCTTCTAAATTCAACTTTTTGGCAGTCATATTTTATTATAATAGTTGAAGCATCAATAATTTGTTCCGCAAATCTATAGAGAAATATCCCAATTACCAAATAAAAACTACTTTTTCTTACAAAAGAAAAAAAATATTATAAAACTCAAAATACAGCTTCTGCCAACGTTGGCAGAAGCTGGATTTTGTTATTGGATACCCTTTGCAACGCGACACACAGCGTTGAGGCTGGTATAAATATGCAACGCAATATCTAAGTCGAGGCGCGTTTCGGCAGTAGGGCAGGCAAGATGCTTACGTTTCGCGGAGGCAAGCAGGCGTTTTCGCTTCTCTACTTGCTCGCTTAGGTAGGCAAGGATAGTTTCTGCGCGAGCATTATCGGTCATCTCGTGGCTTGAGTTTAG
>JAYTNK010000281.1:0-1940 GCA_043748375.1 Cytophagales bacterium | reverse complement strand
TTTGCCAATTTGCAGGTGATTCCCTATCTTTGTAGTATGATAGGCACGTTATATCTTATTCCAACACCACTCGCCACTGAAGCTACTAGGCAAGTGCTCTCTCCTGAGATTGCAGAAGTTATTGCGCATACAGATTATTTTTTGGTTGAAAATATCAAAACGGCTCGCCGCTTTATCAGTAGTTTGAAATTAGGGCTAACCATTAACGAATTAACCTTTGAAGTATTGGATAAAGATACTCACCTTGCCACAGTTCATGCCTTATTGCAACCTGTACTAGCAGGCAAAGATGCAGGCATACTTTCAGAAGCTGGATGCCCTGCAGTAGCTGACCCTGGTGCATTGGCGGTAGGAGAGGCACACAAATTGGGCATACAAGTAGTGCCTTTAGTAGGGCCTTCTGCTATTTTATTGGCACTTATGGCATCAGGGTTTGGAGGGCAACGTTTCGCCTTTCAAGGATACTTGCCTATAGACCGACAAGACCGAGAACAAGCCATCCGCGAGGCGGAAAAAACAGCCGTTCGGTACGGTCAAACGCAGATTTGGATAGAAACACCCTATAGAAATACCGCGTTGTTTGAGGCATTTTTGAAGGTCTGCCATCCCGAAACATCTCTTTGTGTCGCTATGCAACTTACTGCTCCTAATGAATGGATTTATACCCAAAAAATTCGTGCATGGCGCGCCCAACCAATGCCTGATATGCACAAGAAACCAACTATTTTCTTATTACAAGCGTATTAGAAGTTGTAAAAAAACATTCACTCTATTCGGTTTTTAGGCTCGAGTTTTTTGAAAAATTTAATCAATTTATGAATGAATTGTATGCGTCCTTTCCCGATAACGTGGAATATAAAAATAATTTGGCTATCTCGTACTCGAAATTAGGGGAAACGCACGCGTCTTTGGGCAACTTGGAAAAGGCACTCGGCTTTTTTGAAATATTCAATCAATTTATGCATGAATTGTATGAGTCTTTTCCTGATAACGTAGGTTTCAAAAACGGGTTGGCTATCTCGTACGAGAAATTAGGGCAAACGCACGCGTCTTTGGGCAACTTGGAAAAGGCATTTAGCTTGTTTGAAATACAAACCAAGTTATTTGAGGAATTGCACACGTCTTTTCGCGATAACGTGGAGTATAAAAATAATTTGGCTATCTCATACTCGAAATTAGGAGATATTTACCAGAAAACAGGAAGAGCAGACGAGGCTTTATTCTTTTGTAAACAATATAGTGGTTTATTCAAAGAACTTTATGAAGCATCTTCAGATAATGTGTCATTTGTTATCAATTATATAAAATCGCTCAATGCAGTAGGGCTTTATCTTTTGCAACAAGAAAATGAAGAAGGTTTTACATATTTTGAAGAAGCAGAAAGACTAACCAACCTACACAAAAATTTATCTGAAGACTTGATTGAAGTGCAAGAAATGATTGCCTTGAATAAAATGACGATGGGTTTACACATTGGGCAAAATGGTGATGAGGAAAAAGGTCTAACTATGCTAAAAGAAAGTTTGGCTACCTTTCAACAACTATTCAATAAAACCAAAAAAAACCAATACCAACTCATAATTCGACAGTTTGAAGCTTTGTTTAACGAAGAAGAGGGAGAATAATGTAGTGGTAGGCAAGGCGCGTTGCCTCAGCAGTGGGTTTATCCCAAGGCTATTTAGCTAAGGTCTATACACATGATATTTTAAATACCTGATAATCCATTATACTAAAATAAGTATTAAAATACATCTTTATACAACCTTTCAAGTGGTGCATTTCAAAATTACGCTTTTCCTATAGCCTCACCCTCCCCTCTCCAAATGGAAAGGGTTCGAACGGTTGAGCGTTTTCATAAGGTAATAGGCACACTAATTTTTATTGATTCTTAAAAAGTTATGGCGGGATTTACTAAAACCACTCGCGTAGCTATGCTGTAA
>JAYTNK010000280.1:0-1565 GCA_043748375.1 Cytophagales bacterium | reverse complement strand
GCCATGCGTTTGGTAAGTGTCGTAATCAATACGCGCCCTTCCGCTTTTATGGTGATGTCTATCTCCTCTAACAAATCATCAATTTGGTTTAAGGTTGGGCGTACCGCAATAAGCGGGTCAAGCACGCCTGTCGGTCTGATAAGTTGCTCCACCAATACCCCTTCGGCTTGTTGTAACTCATAATCGGCAGGTGTAGCACTGACATAAATTACTTGAGGGGAAAGCGATTCAAACTCTGCAAAATTCAAAGGGCGATTATCTAAAGCGGACGGCAGGCGAAAGCCATACTCGACTAAGGCGGTTTTGCGAGAGCGGTCGCCTCCATACATTCCTTTGACTTGTGGCACTGTAGCATGGCTTTCATCGACCACTAATAAATAATCTTCGGGGAAATAATCGAACAAGCAAAAAGGGCGTTGTCCATTTTCCCTCTTATCAAAATAGCGAGAGTAGTTTTCTATGCCTGAGCAATAGCCTAATTCGCGCATCATTTCGAGGTCAAATTCTGTACGGTCTTTAATGCGGACTGCCTCCTCTGTGCGTCCTTCTGCCTCAAAATAAGCAATTTGCTTCATCAAATCATGTTGAATTTCCTCGATAGCTTTTTGTAAACTATCAGGGCTGGTTACAAATAAATTGGCAGGAAAGATAGATACAATTTTCTCTTCTCCTATTTTTTTATTTGATTCGGGGTGAATAATATGAATAGCCTCTACTTCTTCATCAAAAAAGTAAATTCTATAGGCATAGTCAGCGTAGGCAAGGAATACATCGACTGTATCGCCTTTCACGCGGAACGTGCCGCGTGTAAACTCAGCTTCGGTACGACTGTACAAGATATCGACTAAAGAAAACAAGAAATTATTGCGTGATATTTTTTGTCCTACGCTTACACGAATGATACTTTCAGCATATTCGTTGGGGTTTCCCATACCATAAATGCAAGATACAGAGGCAATTACAATCACATCTCGCCTGCCCGACATGAGCGCGGAGGTAGTGCTAAGGCGCAACTTTTCAATTTCAGCATTGATGGCAAGGTCTTTTTCTATGTATGTACCTGTAACAGGCAAGTAGGCTTCAGGCTGATAATAGTCGTAATACGAAATAAAAAACTCAACGGCATTTTCAGGAAAGAACTGTTTGAATTCGCCATATAATTGCGCTGCAAGCGTTTTATTGTGCGAAAAAATAAGCGTAGGGCGATTAAGTTGCGCAATAACATTGGCTATAGTAAATGTTTTGCCTGAACCCGTAACGCCGAGAAGGACTTGCGCTTTATCGCCTGCCAAGATACCTCTAACGAGTTGCTCGATGGCTTTGGGTTGGTCGCCCATAGGCGTAAATGCGGCACTTAGTTTAAATGTCATATACTTGTGATTCTGAAAGGCAGGGTGTATTATAACAATACACTCCGCAAAAAAGTTTACATTTGCTTCTCAAATTGATATAGGGGTTGTTTAGTCGAACTGTATCTGTTGTTAAAAAACGTCTTTTGGATTGTAATTTCGTTAGATTTTTCGTTGTAGCGACCTGCTACGACTGCAAAATCTGCCTCATTTCAC
>JAYTNK010000279.1:0-2355 GCA_043748375.1 Cytophagales bacterium | reverse complement strand
TTGTATTTCTTGCCTGCCAAAATGCTTTGAATAGCCTCTATGATGGGGGTCATTTTCCCTCCTATTTGAACACTTGAAAGGACTATGATAAGGGTTTGTTCGGATTGTAGGCGCATCAGGCAAGTGCGAAAACCGCGATATAAACCGTGATGATACACTACGTCATGGTCTTTTTTCAAAACTTTCCAGCCGTATCCATAGTCCCAAGCACTATAATCGCTGTCAGTAGTGGGAGTAACCATGATGCGCCAAGTTTCAGGCTTTAATATTTTGTTATCGCGCAAGGCTTTGTCCCACTTTATCAATTCTTCGGTAGAGATACACACCCCTTTCTCGCCTACCATGCCATCAAATTGATGGAAATCCAACAAGACCATTCCCTGCGGATAGGGGTAGGCGTTTTCATAGCCATAAGCCCGTTTTTTGGAAACAGAGCGTGTTTTGTCTATTACTTTAAAGGTAGTTTCGATACGCATTTCGTTGTTTGTAGCAAAAACAGTATCTGTTTTTACCTTAACTGTGTCGAGGCTGTGCGTCATATCATAATTGCCATATATACTATAAACGAATGCTTGCTTCATACCTGCAACATCAAAGATATGCTTTTGCAAGAACGCGGCATAAGACATTTTGCTGACGCGCTCTATGATGAGGGCGAGTAAAACATAGCCTGTATTGCTGTAGCTGCTTCTTTTGCCTGGTTTAAACGCTAATTTTGGCGTGTGTATGGTCAAATAATTTAATAAATCTTGGTTGTGAATGATTTTAGTTTCACCATAATGTTTTTGAATGTGCCAGCCAATGCTAAAATAGTCGGGTAAGCCTGAGCTATGATTCAATAAATGCCTCACGCTGATATTGGAGTAGGGAAATTCAGGCAAGTACAACTGCACAGCATCATCTAAGCCGATACGCCCTTGCTCATATAGCTTCATGGTAGCTACCGATGTGAACTGCTTGGATACGGAGGCAAGGCGAAAGGGCGTATCAGTTTTGAGGGTATCGCGTTTGTCGAGATTAGCCCAACCGAAGGCTTTATGAAACAACATTTCTCCTTTTTCCATAACCAATACAGAGCCATTGAATTGATTTTCCTCGTACAATGTGTACATGAGGTCGTGTAGTTTGGCTATTTTGATTTCCTTAACATTAAGCGAGTCTGTGCGTGGTTGGGTAGGCAAGTTTGCCCTGCTTATGTCTTGAGCGAAGCTATCTTGCCTACCCAACATAACTATCCAAAAACTACAGAGGAAAAGGCGAGAAAGAAAATGTGGCATACAATATTTTTGGTTTGCTATACACTTTGATTGAAATTAGACTTCTTGCGAAAGTGTTTCGCCCATCATTTTGTGCGTCTATCCCCTTGTTTGGGCGCAGACACCAAACAAGGGGATAGGTGTTTTTTCCAATCACTTTTACACTTTTGCAGGAGGTCTATTAAAAATAGTCTGTAAAATTGCCTAAATAGCAAATTACAATAACATATTGTGTAGGCTTATGATAAATCATGAGCCTACAACCAATTTTATTTATTTACGGCAACAGAAACCACAAAAAAGGCATACTCATCTCCTATAGGGCGTATTTCCACCTCTAAAGGATTATCGGAAGTAAGAGCCGCTTGGACTAAACCAATGCCTGCGCCCTTGCTCTCTTCGTTATTAGGGTTATTGCGAAGGTCGCGCTTGTAGTCGCGAAGTGCTTCGCGGTCAAGAGAGTTAATAACGTCACACTTTTCTCGTAGGAAAGGAATATCTTGATGAAACACTAAGTTGCCTGTAACAACTCGGTAAATATCTTCCTCGTTTACTATGACGAGCGTCCCAACTTTATCGCGGTTCTTGCCAAATTGGTTTTTCTCTTTTGAGTAAAATAGTACGTTTTGCGCAAGCTCCATGAAAATAGCAAACACTTTCTTGCCTACTTTAGAGTCCTCCTCTTGTAGTTTTTGGCGAATGTCGCGGCTAAATTCAGATAACAAAACATCGGTGAGCGGTCCTTTATAAGATAAAAGGATGTTCTCTTGACTAATTTGAGAGTGGTATTCAAAGAAGTTGAACTCTTTACGTGGCATCTTTTCCATAACGTTTACAAGATGTGGGAAATTTATGCCAAATATAGTAAAAAATATTAAAAAAAAAATATTTATAAAAAATTACCCTTTTGAAATTCACAACACAGCGAAAATTAACTCAATTTTCTTTGCAAATGACTTGCCTGCCCTACAATTTAGATGTGTATTTAACTGCGTTTATATATTTGGAAATCAAACACAAAGGAGTTATTATCGCACAATAAACTGCCTACCATTTGCTCTAATAAAAACTAATATTATATTTAAGTATAATTGTATAA
>JAYTNK010000278.1:0-4376 GCA_043748375.1 Cytophagales bacterium | reverse complement strand
GAGGTGGGCTCGCCTTCTTTGGAAGCGAATAAGCTCAAGATTTTGTTGGCAATAGCAATTTTCATCGATTCTGGTTTTTCAGCATCTGCTTTATCAGGAATCATCGTCAGTTTATCAGCTGCGAGTGTCCATTTGCCTGTAGTTTCTCCTTCTTTTTCCTTTTCAACAGAGGTATAGCTACCATCAGCTTTGAAATTGAACGTTATCGAACCTTTCATTTGTGCTTTCATCATGCCCATCATGGCTTGAATCATAGCAAATTGCGATTTTTGCTCATCATTAGCTTTGGTAGAGTCGAACTTCATATCCAAGTCATCGAGTTTCCAAACGCCCAGCAATTCTTTCGCAAGTCCTTTGAGTTTAGGTTTTTTTTGAGCTTCTGCTTCTGTAACAGCAAGGAATAAAAGGGCGCAGAGCGCAAAAGGTGCGAAAAAGTTACGCATACGTTTCATTTTATAGAAAGGGGGTTTAAGGGTTAAATTACGCAGAGTAAACGAAATATTATGCCAATTATTAGAGGTTTTCTACTTACATAGCAAATTACTTAAAAACAAGACTATATTTTCACACAAATTACCAGAATATCATCGAGTTGTTTTTGTCCTGTACGCCAATTCAAGTGGGTTTCGGCTAATACAGCCTTTTGCTCATCTAACGGCAGTTTGTGAATTTCTACAATCAATTCGCGGAAGCGTTTGCTGCCATATTTGAAATTTTCAGGCCCTCCAAATTGGTCAATATAACCATCAGAAGTCATATAAAAGATATCACCTTTTTGCATATCAATAGTATGCAGTTGGTGTTTACGCTCCTCGCTGTAGTGTTTTGTATCGCCACCTATGGGGGCTTTGTCACCTTTAATAACTTGCAAATTGCCCTCGCGTATGATGAATAAATCGCCTTGCGCACCTGAAAAGTATAGTTTCATATTAGGCATATCGAAGCCTGAAACCGCAATGTCCATACCATCTTTGGCATTTTTACCCAAAGCTCGATATACCGCTAATTGCAATTCATTGAGGATAATATCGGAAGTGGCAACAGATAATTCGTGCATGATATAGTCTAAAGACGATTTGCCCAACATACTCATAAACGCACCAGGCACGCCATGCCCTGTACAATCGGCTACCGATATAAAACTGACATCTTTTTGAACATTATGTGAAAACCAATAAAAATCACCCGACACAATGTCGCGTGGCATGGCCAATATAAAGTGATGGGGTAAGTATTGGTTTATTCGCGCATCTTCGGGAAGCATTGCCTCTTGTATCTTGCGGGCGTACATGATGCTGTCTTTCATGTGTTTGTTGATATGCTCTATTTCCTCTTTTTGTTTTACGACTTCGGCAGTGCGGTCTTTCACTTTTTGCTCCAAGCCCTCGTTCAATTCTTGGATTTCTTTATTTTTCACGACTAATTGGCGGGTACGTTTTTGAACTTGCCTGCGTAACACAAAGCTAAGTATCAAAAAACCTCCAGCTACTGCGCCCACGCCTGCCAAACCCCACAGCAACCAAGTATAATTCACGCCTCCTACAGTACGGTTAAGCCAACGATTTTGCGTGTGATAATACACTGAATTATCATCTTTGATAAGTTTTCTCAATTCACCATCCAACGCCTTGATGATTTCAGTGTTTTCAGGGTTATTTTTATGCAAAGCAAAGCGCAATTCATTGGGGTTGAAGATAATCGGTGTGGCTTTTACTTGGTGTCTATTTTTATACATATCGCCATATAAAACACTGATAAGCCCTGCTTCTGCTTTTTTGGTATCGATAGCTTTCATGGCTTCTTCAAACGAACCGACCTCGACAAAGTCTATAGGTACTTTAAATTGTTCAGCCGTTTTGCGTAAGCCATGTGAGCCTTCATAATACGCATTGTTTTTGACTACTGCGACTTTTTTATTTTTAAGGTCAAGAATGGAACGTATTTTGCTGTCTTTATGCACATAAACTTCCCCCCAGTTTGTAAGTACCGTTTCTTTGGTAAAATCAAAATCTTTGGCGCGTTCTTCTGAATAACCTATGCCAAGCAAAATATCAATTTTGCCATCTTTCAGGTTTTGCAAGCTCTTTTGAAGGGAAGGCTCGTAGATATATTTGGCTATCCATTGTCTTTCTATAGATATATGCTCCATGAGGTCAATATAGATGCCTTTGAAATTACCATCAACACTATCTTTGAATACCAAAGGGCTATTGTCATACAAACCCACACGATACGTTTTGCTTTTGGCATTTTGGGCGTAGGGCAGGCAAGGTGAAAAAATAGTCAAAAAGCATATAAATAAGCTTATAAAAGGAACAGACTGTAACATGGGTTGACCGAGTGCTTTATTTTGGAACGCCAATATTACGCAAAAACTGGCGAATAAAAAAGCTATTATGAATTTAGGCAGATTAAATGCATCAAATATTCTGCGTGCTTTTTTGTTTTAATTTTCTAGCTCATCTAAGATTTATACGGAAATACACTCACCGCAATTAAAATCGTGGGGCAACAAGCAAAATCCATTATAACTTTCTAAGAACCTAAAAAATAATACCCCACGAACTTTCTAAGAACCGCATATTTTTTGTAATATTGCGCCCTATATGCGTGAAATTGATAAATTACCCCTCCAAAACAATGCGAATCCTGAAGATGATGACTCAGAATATCATTTGCAAATACGCAATCTGGTATTAAATGACTATGTAGGCTTTCAGGAATTGAGCGACCTTACCTACTCAAAAATGAATGACAGTTGGACAAAAGAACAATTTGAACAACTTGTTAATACTTTTTCAGAAGGACAAATCTGTATTGAAGATAAGGGCAAAGTGGTCGCGGTTGCCCTTGCGTTGATTGTCGATTATAGCAAATATGGCGATAACCACACCTATTTGCAAATGGTAGATAACTATAAATTTACTACCCACGACTATAACGGCACAGTCTTGTATGGCATAGATGTTTTTGTACACCCCGAATATCGAGGATTAAGACTTGGCAGGCGATTGTATGATGCCCGTAAGGAATTGTGCGAAAATCTAAACCTCAAATCTATTATTGCAGGTGGGCGCATACCTGGTTACAAAAAATATGCACAAGAGATGACTCCTCGCACCTATTTGCTGAAAGTTAAAAATAAGGAAATACATGACAATGTACTGAACTTTCAACTGAGCAATGACTTTCAGGTGCGTAAAATGCTTACCAATTACCATCCTCTTGACCAAGAGTCCCTCTCTTATGCTTCCCTACTCGAATGGCGTAATATTTATTATGAACCCAAAGAAAAAAAAATTATAGGCAAGGAGAAATCTATCGTTAGGCTTGGGATTGTCCAGTGGCAAATGCGCCCTGCGAATTTGGAAAACTTATTGAGCCAAGTCGAGTATTTTACAGACCCTATTAGTAGCTACAATGCTGACTTCTTGCTCTTGCCTGAGTTTTTTAATATGCCACTCATGGGACAATACAATAAACTAAGTACTGCAGACGCTATCAGGCAACTCGCGCAATATACAGAGGAAATACGCGAAAAAATTCTTGAATACGCCATTTCCTACAACATCAATATCATTGCAGGCAGTATGCCTGTGCATGAAAACGGCAATCTATACAATGTTTCCTACCTTTGCAGACGCGATGGCACTTGGGACGAGCAATATAAACTTCACCCTACCCCCTCAGAAGTTCAGGATTATGGTATGCAAGGAGGACACGCCCTGCAAATTTTTGATACAGATGTAGGCAAGGTTGGGATTTTGATATGCTATGATGTAGAGTTTCCCGAGCTTGCGCGGTTATTAGCGGCACAAGGCGTGAAGATTTTGTTTGTACCATACCTTACCGATACGCCCAATTCGTTTCACCGCGTTAAATTATGTGCACAGGCAAGGGCGATAGAAAACGAATGTTATGTAGCCATAGGCGGAAGCGTAGGCAATCTCCCTCGCGTCAGCAATATGGGCTTGCAATATGCTCAATCGGCTGTATTTTCGCCTTCTGATTTTGCTTTTCCAAAAGATGGAATCGTATCAGAAGCCACCGCCAATACAGAAATGAGCATCATTGCCGACATTAACCTCGACTTGCTAAAAGAACTACACGAACAAGGCAGCGTCCAAAATATCAAAGACCGCCGCCAAGATTTATACCAACTTAAATGGGTAGGCAATAAATAAAAGCGTATTGATGGTGCGAGCCAAAAGTTCTCGATATACCTCTCCTAAAGTATCAATGCCAACACTTCTATTAACTTGGCATCCTTGATTTTTTTCCTTCTGTATTTTTTTAAGTGAAAAGAGAAGTTTGTCATTTTGAGCGAAGCTCAACATCTCGTTTTTCGTTCACAAATCGTCATTCAACAACGAGAT
>JAYTNK010000277.1:0-11128 GCA_043748375.1 Cytophagales bacterium | reverse complement strand
ATCTCGTTGTTGAATGACGATTTGTGAACGAAAAACGAGATGTTGAGCTTCGCTCAAAATGACAAACTTCTCTTTTCACTTAAAAAAATACAGAAGGTTATTTTTTGATGATTTTTAAACCTTTGCCGCGTAAACCTTCAGTTGTGAGTTCTTTTTCTGGTATGGCTATTGTTTTTGGTATCGGCTCTGTGAGTTCTTTAGTGATTGCGTCAGGTTTTGTGGCAAGTTTCATTTTGCTAACCAATGTGGCAGGTTTATGCTTATCGGCTTCGGTAAGATAGGCAGATAAATCCATGTTTTTGAGTGCTTCAAATACCTCTTGTGTAGTTGGTCTTGCTTTATAGTCCTGCACAAGCATTTGGTTTACAAGGGTTTGCAATTCTACAGGTAGACTGCTGTCCAAAGTTAATATTTCCCCTTGTGCGACAGCAAGGCTGAGATAAGCAAATCGAGTTTTATCAAAGATAGGCATCTTGCCTGCGAGGTATTGGCAAAAGAGCAAGCCGAGCGCAAAAATATCAGACTTGGTGGTTAGGTCGGCAGGCAAGATGCGTTCGTCTTGCCGAATGTAGCCTGCAAGTTCGGGGGAGTAATACGCCATATCGCCTACCATATCTTCCGCTATTTCGGGTGGCTTGCCTGCGAAATAACTGTTATCGAAGTCAATCAGTTTTGCGGTAAAATGAGCAGTTTTAGTTTGCTTAATAAGTACATTATCAGGCTTAAGGTCGCCATGCACGATATTTGCGCGGTGTAAAATATTTAAACTATGGGTAATAGTTTTCAGAATTAAATGCCGTGCTGAAAGTGGTAGTGTTGCAATCTCGCCTACCGTAAGCGAGCTAACATCAATCTTTTCGGTTACTTTATAGTATTTTGTTCCGTGTCTAAAGAAATCAATGGCTACCACAAGATTGCTGCCTGTCCCACACTTTTCATTTATTTCACGCATAAGTGTGCTGTGGTGCTGTTCAAATTGCTCACACTCTTGGCGTTTCCGCTGTTTACTTGTGGGGCTACCAGGCGCATCAGGCGTGGGATATTTAGGGGAGAGAAACTCCTTTATAAAATATTCCACGCTATTTTTGAGCGCGAAAGTCCATTTGCTTAAGCCTCCGCCTGCGGTGGTGAAGTCTTGCAAAATGCGATAGCCACGTATATTTTGGTCTTTGAACATTTTTTGGTTATTAAGCCTCCATTTCAGGAATATCCCCTTCGATGATAAGTTTGCCTTCAGTAGCATTTTTGATATCTTCTATGCTGATACCTGGAGCGCGTTCAAGCAGTTTGAAGCCCCCTGTAGGCAAGACATCATATACACCCAATTCTGTTACGATTTTTTTTACACAGCCCACACCTGTAAGAGGTAAAGAACAGTTTTTGAGCATTTTGGACTTGCCATATTTATCTACTTGTTGCATAGCAACAATGATATGACGTGCAGAAGCGACCAAATCCATCGCACCACCCATACCCTTTACCATTTTGCCTGGTATTTTCCAGTTGGCAATATCTCCATTTTCAGAAACTTCCATTGCCCCCAAAATGGTGAGGTCTATATGCCCACCGCGAATCATACCGAAGCTATCTGCCGAGCTAAATATAGATGCACCTACTTGGGTAGTAATAGTTTGCTTGCCTGCGTTGATATAGTCAGCATCTACAGCTTCTTCAGTAGGAAAACGCCCTATGCCAAGCAAGCCGTTTTCAGATTGCAACACGACATTCATGCCATCTGGGATATAGTTGGCTACTAAGGTTGGAATGCCTATGCCTAGATTTACATAATACCCGTCTTTGAGTTCTTGCGCTATGCGCTTGGCTATACTATTTTTATCTAACATGAGAGTTGAGGATTGATTTGTTGAGGGTTAAAAGTTGTCCCATGAGCATAGCTATTTAAGTTAAAAAATGTGCAAGTCTGGGAATTATTTTGACACTTCAAAATTACAAAAAAAATGATAACAAGTAGCAAAATCCCCAAAGATTTGCGCAAATTTGCGAAAGTGTTTCTTAAGAATTGCCCCCCATTTGAGAGATTCGCTTCTATAGCGTATCCTTTTGCGCTGCACACCTCGAAAAAGTAAACTACAGAATATCATTTTTAGGGCTTACGCAAAAGTCAAAAAAAAGCGAAATTTGTACAACAGACGGCTCGTCTGTGCGCTGTAGGCGAATGGATTATGCCAAGTGTGCGTAAAATAGGCGTTTTTTTCGCTTACAACGCACAGACGAGCCATCTGTGGTACAGTTGCGTAAGTCCTGATTTTATTAAATTTCCATTCCTCAAACAAAATTGGTGCGAAATAGTTATACATCATTCACAAAATTTTATTGTACCTTTGCACGTTAAATACGAAACTAAATAACAACACCCTTATGCGCAAAATCGTTTTTATCCTATTGTTTACTGCGATTCAGACTACCCAAGCCCAAGCGCAACTCAAAAGCGTATCGGACTCTATAGCTGATATGTACAAGCGTTACTTCCAACTTTCTGAAACGATTGATGCTTCGCAAAAAGCGACCACGGGTTCTGTAAATGGACTTCAGCAAAAGTATCAAAGCCTTGAAAATCAAACACAAGCGAACAGCGAAGTAGTGAGTTCACTTGGCAAACGTGTACAACAATTCGACGAAGATGATGCCACTAACGCGAACACACGTTTCAGTAAAAGCAAAATGAGTTTCATCAATACGGCTACATTCATAGAAAAAGTAGATGATGCCTTGCGCGACCTAAACTCTGCGATTGCTAATTTTAGTTATTCTACTAGTATTGCGAAATTAAATAACCCTACCAATAACGAACTCGGCTTTAGCTTAGATAAAGCGGTAGTAGCTATAGTAGAAAAAAATATTATCGGACAAGTTAAAAGGAAAGGTTTTGGAGATAGATTCAAAACTATTATTCAAGGCATAATTGCTAATCCGCTCATTGCACCTGTGGTGAATGTAGCCAAAGGACTTGTAGGTATGATTACGGCTACAGTGCCCGCCGTAAGCTCTATAACGTCTGTATTCAATGTAGTGAATAGCCTTGCGGTAAGCGAGCCTTCTATTAGCACCGAGTCATTAGCGGTTTTTACTAAAGAGCTACAAAAGTATGTCCAACATTATGAAGCACTCGCAAAAGCAAGCCAAGACCTTGAAACAAGCTTGTCGGTGCTTCGCCTCAAGATGGAGTCGATTAAGAAAGTTACAGAGAATTTTACGCAAAAAAGCATCATAGATATTTATACGACTGACGGAATGCCCGACCTTACCAAAATGGAATTAGAGGAATTAACTAAAAAGTACTTTAATTACCGCACTGTTAATGACTATATTGGCAATCTCGAAAAAAATGCCGTAGGCACGCCATACGCCAAAGCCAATCAATTAGCCAAACGTATCGTCTATCCGTCTATCTCACGGGCGCAGGCAAGTTTAATTTTAGATGAATTAGAAAAACTAAACAATGAATACTTAGCGGGTTTGGGCAATTATCAAAGAAACATCATGACAGTATTGGAAAATGCAAAACGCACAGGCATCACTGAAGATCCTAACGCTATCGTAACCAAAATGGCTGAACTTACTACGCAATATGATTTAGTGATAAAAGCATACGTAAAAAATATTGACATAGAAGAGATAAAAAGTGCAGAATCAAACATTCCAAGACGCTAAAAAATAGTGCGTTTTCTTTGCGAGTCGTATGCTACTACTCAAAAAGAAAACGCGCCTAAAAATACATGGCTTACAGCTGTGTGGCAGATTTATTTTTGATTGGGCGACTCCAAATATTATACAGTAGTTTACATTCAAACCCAAACGTTAGCCACGCTTTTCCATCATTCGTAGCCAAGACATTAGCTCCGATACCTGTCATATAGCGCAATTTTACGTCTAACGGAGGCTTATTATAGGTATTGATAGCTGGAGCAGTGGCGTACGTAATGCGTGGGGAAAAAATGACATAGAAATTGCTTCCCATGCTTATCCAGTTATCTGAAGTAAGTTCGAGTCCTTTTGAGCGGAGTTGTGTACGTTCAAAAGGCAAAAAATAATCACCGAATGAGTTTTTTAGATGGAATTTCCCTTGCTCATTTGCAAAGCCTTGTAAATAATTCAGGGTTAAGCTAATACTCTCGTCAAATCTATACGCAATGCCTACTTTATAATACGCACCTTTCACACTATAGTCCGTTATATTCTTTCTTCCAAAACTTTTATAGTTAGAGAAGCCGACTATGGCACTAAATAGTACTTTTTTATACTGATACTTCACTTCTGGGTCTATGCTATATCCTCCAAATATGTGAAATAAAGTGCGGCTTGGATTCAAGCCTACATAAAGGCTTTGAGAATGGTTATTTTGAGCCTTTGCATGAAAAAACGTGCATAAAAAGGTAATAAATAGTACGTAATAAATTCGCATAGCTTATTCTTTAATATAAAATATGGGGAAATGATCTGTGTAAGGTATCGAGGTAGGGATACTGCTATAGGCATTTACAGTAATATTGGTAAAGCTCGTAGATTCGTTTTTAACTTTTAGGTCGTATGGGGCTACATAAAACCCACATTTATTATTATAAGATTTAAAATTTTTAGCCGAAACCGTTAAGGTATCATCTTTAACAAACCCTTTAAATATATACGTAGTTGTATCTGAATTAACAGCAAGTTCTAAAAGGTAGAGCGTTCGTTTTTTGCCTGTGGCAGTGGTGTCGTTGCCTTGCCATTGAATATTGCCACCACCTATTCCTGATACTTTCTTAAGGGTGGCATTCCCTTCAAATATCACCAATATGTGGGGCGAGTTAAGATCTGGGCACCTTTTACCACAAGATGTACCATACGCCATCACTATTATTAAGCTATATAAAACAATATATTTAAAATACATAACAATTTATTTTTTATTGTAGAATAAACATTAATTTTATTGCGTGTTTGGTATCCCACAAACACCGTTAGGAACAATTATTAAATAAGGAGCTATTAGTATTTTCCGAACGCTTGTCAAGGTTTATCGACCATTGACAATATTCAAAAATAGGTTGTCATGTTTTTGAACGTTATTTAGCATACTATTTTAGGCTATACGCCCTGAAAAGGCACGCTACATAACCTTGCGAGGGCAATAACAAGCACTGAATATCTTACTTATTTTCTGCCATGTTTTCATTCATTTGTATCAAACAAAAAACAGCATAGTTTAAGATGTCGCGGTAGTTTGCTTCTGCTCCTTCAGAAACGAGCATCTTGCCTGCCTTGTCTTCAATTTGCTTAAGTCGCAATATTTTCATGAGGATAAGGTCAGTCATAGAACTCACGCGCATATCGCGCCAAGCTTCTCCATAGTCATGATTTTTTTTAAGCAGAAGGTCTTGGTTTTCTGTAACTTGTTGTCTATAAAGTGTTTGGATAGTATCCAAACTAAGCTCCATGTTTGTTTCGCCTTTGGCATCAAGTTCTGCTTGCATGAGGGCTATCAAACAATAATTGATAACGCCTATAAATTCTGAGGTAATGTTATCAAGCACTTCTTGTTTGCCTTTTTCTTGGATAGTACGAATTCGTTTCGCCTTTATGAATATTTGGTCTGTAATGGTAGGCAGGCGCATAACACGCCATGAAGAGCCATAATCTGTATGTTTTTTAGTAAAAAGTTGCTGACAATCAGCCAAAATAGCCTGAAATTCGGCAAGTGTACTTAGTTGCATGGCATTGTTATAATGATTAGTGGTTAGTGGCTATTATATTAAAATAGCCGTATTTTTAGACTTGATTTTGGTAGGCAAGTTGCAAACTTGCCTATACAATTAACAATTACTTATAAATAATAGAGCCTAAAACGGGTAGATTTAGGCTCTATTAGTAGGAGGTGATTAAAATATTAGTGTCCTAAAGCATTAGGATTCATGCGGATGATACGCAATAATTCTAATAATTTAATAACGGGATAAGTAGGATCAAGTTCGAACCAGCGTGCGCCAAAATTTACGCGGTTAGGCAATTTGTGGTGATTGTTTTGGAACAATTCGCCCATCATCAATACGTCCCACAACAAAGAGTTTTTAGACTTGTCGTTGTTGTCAAAGTTTGTATAGCCGTATTTATGTCCGCTCCAGTTTACAATCGCGCCATGAATAGGACTCATTACGTAATGAATGGGAATAAACAAAAACCCGTACCAAGGCATACCTGCATACATGAACAAAGCAATATAAGCGAGTGTGTAGATAGTGCCCCATGCGAAACGCGAGAACCATGTTTCGCCAAATTCCTCCAATTTCTTCCAAATAGGTTTCATATCAAAACGTGCTTCGGGTATGATATTGTTGCGCACATAGTCTATATAAATATCCTTCGTTTTCCACATCATAGTGAAGACGTTGCTGGAATTGTGAGGCGAGTGCGGGTCTTTTTCGGTGTCGCTAAAGGCGTGGTGCATACGGTGCATGATGGCGTAGGCGCGTGGGCTTAGGTAAGAAGAGCCTTGCGTAATGTACGTGAAAAGGCTAAACCAACGTTCCCAAAACTTGCTCATAATGAACATTTTGTGTGCCGCATAACGATGCAGAAAGAACGTTTGACAGAACAATGATAAATACCAATGTATTATCAAGAAAAGGATTGGAATTAACATATTTTAATATTTTGTTTTTCAGTGTACAAAGTTGGTTGTTTTTTTTTGCAATTCCTAAAAGTAAGGTGTTTTTTTATAAATTTTAAAGTTTTACGGGGAAATACACTAACTTTGCACACTTTTTATAGGGTTTCATGAAAGATAATTTAGACCTTGCCAACTTACCCAAACATATAGCGGTTATTATGGACGGCAACGGGCGATGGGCAAAGAAACAAGGTGCAATGCGTATTTTTGGGCATAGGAACGCCATAAAAGCAGTACGTGATACTACTGAGGTATGTGCAGAGTTGGGTATTGCGTACCTAACCTTGTATGCGTTTTCGACTGAAAACTGGAGCAGACCCAAAATAGAGGTAGATGCACTGATGCGTCTTTTAGTTAAAACTATTACTGGTGAAGTAAAAACCTTAATGAAAAATAATATCCGATTAACAACCATCGGCAATACACACGACTTGCCTGCCAAAGCCCAAAAAGAACTCGAAAAAGCTATAGAAACTACAAAACCTAATACTGGCATGACGCTTGTGCTTGCACTTAGCTATAGCGGAAGATGGGAAATTATAGAAGCTACCAAGAAAATTGCTGAAAAAATACAAAATAACGAACTTGCCTGCCAAGATATTACCCCTGAATTATTTGCCGAACATCTGAACACCCAACATATACCCGACCCTGAGCTTCTTATTCGTACCAGTGGCGAAATGCGCATCAGCAATTTTATGTTGTGGCAATTGGCTTATACCGAACTTTATATTACGCCTACGCTTTGGCCTGATTTCAGGCGTGAACATTTGATAACCGCTATTCTTGATTACCAAAAACGTGAAAGAAGATTTGGAAAAATTAGCGAGCAATTAAAGTAACCATGTAAATCATGTTTAGTTAGTTTATGAAAACACATCATTACAAAACCACTATCGAGTGGACAGGCAACACAGGCAAACACACCGCAAATTATACGGCGTACGAAAGGGCTTTCAGTATAGGAGAGGTAGGTAAGTATGGGGAAATATTAGGCTCGGCTGACCCTGCATTTAGAGGAGATAAAACACGCTATAACCCTGAAGAATTGTTGCTTTCTGCTATCTCTTCGTGTCATTTACTATGGTATTTGCACCTTTGCGCCACTCATGGAGTCATGGTAATAAGCTATATAGATGAAGCAAAAGGTGTTATGGAAGAAAATAGCACAGGAAGCGGTAAATTTACTGAAGTAATACTCTTGCCTACCATCACCGTAGAAACCGAAAATATGCTACAAAAAGCCAAAGACTTACATATCGAAGCCCACAAAATGTGTTTTATTGCTAACTCTTGCAACTTCCCCATAAAAATTGAGCCTATTGTTACAATATATGAAAACTAACATGAAAGATGAAAAGCCTAAATCATATTCGGATTTTACGATACAAAATTCGCAAGATATGTTTGGTATCAAAGATAAAATTGGGGCGTTAAACTTGTTTCAAGGCGAGGTAGCTTCGAGTGAATGGTTGTTAAACACCTTGAATATTCATAAAAACTTGCCTGTCGCCTCTGAAAAAGCAAAATCAGAGGAGAAATAATGAAACGTATGTCATGCAAAACTTGCCTGCCCTGTTAGGTGTTTTGCAAAAATATGATAGACTTTTATAAAGATTAAAAATAAATTACCTAGCACCGCTAAAAATACCACTTTATATAAATTGATTTTGCTATTACTTTTTCCAAAAACCGCATGAAACTACACCATTTTTCAATCTTTTGCCTCTTTTGGCTTGCCATGTATAATCCTTTGCAAGCACAACGTTTGGGCAATAAACCATCTGTTCTTGCCCCTAACAACCAAGACATCAAAGGAAAAGATACCACTAATAACCAATTCATTAACCCGAAAAAATATGAAATTGGTGGTATTACAGTTACAGGCGTAAAATACCTTGACGCAGGCGCGCTTATCTCTATTTCTGGGCTTCAAGTAGGCGGAAAAATCACTGTACCAGGCGATGCCATTACTACGGCTATCCGCAAACTTTGGAAACAAGGTATCTTGGCGGATGTACAGATAGAAACCGTCAAAATTGAAGACGAGAAAATATATCTAAACTTCAATCTAAAAGAACGCCCTAAACTTACACGTTTTAACTTTACAGGCATCCGCAAAGGCGAACAAGAAACAGTGCGCAACAAAATTGACCTCATCGTAGGGCGAATTGTTACCGAAACATTGTTGAAAAATACGCGTATTGCCATCAACAAATACTACCAAGAAAAAGGGTTTCTGAATACTAAAGTCGACATCGCACAAGTAACAGATACCATATTATCAAATAGTGTATTGCTAAAAATAGCTATTGACAAAGGTAAGAAAGTTAAAATTAAAGATATTGCCATCGATGGCAATGAAGCCTTTGCTGACAAGAAAATCCGTAGAAAACTGAAAAAAACCAAGATGAAACGAGCGGCACGCGTCTTTGTAGCCTCAAAATTTATCCGCAGTCAATACGATGAGGACAAAGAAAGTCTTATCACTTTCTACAATTCTGAAGGGTATCGAGATGCAAGAATTGTTTCGGATAGCGTTTATACAGTTGATGAAAAATACGTTGGGCTGAAAATAGCCATAGACGAAGGTCGCAAGTACTACTACCGCAACATTACTTGGACAGGTAATTATTTATATCCAACAGACGCACTTGACCGCATTCTGAAAATCAAAAAAGGAGATATTTACGATAAAGAAAACCTTGAAAAACGCTTGAGCTTCAGTCAAACAGACTTGGACATAACCTCCTTGTACATGGACGATGGTTATTTGTTTTTTAATGTTACACCCGTAGAAATAGGCATAGAAAACGACTCTGTAGATGTCGAAATACAAATGTACGAGGGTATGCAAGCCAATATCAATCGTATCAAACTCACAGGTAATACCAAAACAAGCGATAAAGTGGTTTTGCGCGAAATTCGCACTATTCCTGGTCGTAAATTTAGTAGGCAAGACCTTATCCGTTCACAACGCGAAATCCAAACGCTGAACTATTTTGACCAAGAACAAATAGGCTTAAACCCTGTACCTAATCCTGAAGATGGCACGGTAGATGTTGAGTATAGTGTAGTAGAAAAACCGAGTGATCAAGTAGAGCTTTCAGGTGGCTGGGGCGGTTTTTTTGGCTTTGTGGGTACGTTGGGGCTTACGTTCAACAACTTTTCTTTGCGCAAATTATTCAAATACAAGGAGTGGAATGGCGTATTGCCTTCAGGAGACGGGCAACGCTTATCCTTGCGTTTCCAAGCTAATGGACGCATTTTCCAAACTTACACACTCGCTTTCACTGAGCCTTGGCTTGGCGGACGCAAGCCTCATGCCTTTACCATGAGTTTAAATCATTCGGTACAAAGACAGGCAGACCGTTTTGGCGATATTGTAGGCGGTTTACAAGTTACGGGGGCGACTATGAGCCTTGGGCGCAGGTTGCAATGGCCTGATAACTTTTTCACTATTTCCAATTCTTTGTCTTTCTTCCGTTATGCGTTGAATAATTATGGCAATCAGATATTTCAAAGTGGCTCAGGTACTTCGCGCACAGTAGCCTTTAATACCACCATCTCGCGCAATAGTATTGATAACCCTACATTCCCCAAAACGGGTTCGAGCTTTACCTTGAGTATTGCCCTTACACCTCCCTATTCTTTGTTCAATAAAAACAAAGATTACAAAGGTTTGGCAGATAATGAACGCTACAAATGGATAGAATACCACAAATGGATGTTTGACTGCTCGTGGTTCACAGGTTTGTTTGGCAAACTTGTATTTCATACACGCGCGCACATTGGATATTTGGGGCAATACAGCCAACGCGTAGGCGTAGGTCCTTTTGAACGATTTGTATTGGGGGGTAGTGGTCTTACAGGGCAAAACTTCTTACTTGGCACAGAGATTATCGGCTTGCGTGGTTATCGCGACAACTCGGTTTCGCCTCCTTTCACCAATGGTGGCGTGGTGTACAACAAGTTTGTGATGGAGTTACGCTATCCTATTTCTACCAATCCTGCAGCGACTATCTTTATGCTTGCCTTCGCTGATGCAGGCAACAACTTTGCACAGTATTCTGAGTATAATCCTTTCAATCTAAAACGCTCTGCGGGCTTAGGCGCGCGTATCTTTATGCCTGCTTTTGGTATGATTGGTTTGGATTGGGGCTATGGCTTCGATAAAATAGCCAGTGCCAATGGTAGCTCACAACGCTTAAATGGCCCTCAATTCCACTTTACGATTGGACAACAGTTTAGGTAGGCAAGTTCAGTAAATTTATAAAAATTAAAAAGCCATGTGGTATATTATATCACATGGCTTTTTTTATAGCGGGCAGGCAAGGGTTTATTACCTAGGACTTTCGCTTTTCACCATTTCATGGGGGGATTTGGGCAAAAAATCTATAAGAGGGGCATTTGGAGAGAGAGGGAGAAAGGTTAAAAAGGCAACAAGCAAAAATCCTATAT
>JAYTNK010000276.1:0-4233 GCA_043748375.1 Cytophagales bacterium | reverse complement strand
ATCTCGTTGTTGAATGACGATTTGTGAACGAAAAACGAGATGTTGAGCTTCGCTCAAAATGACAAACTTCTCTTTTCACTTAAAAAAATACAGAAGGTTTTTTTACATAAATCGTATAGTTCCATATTATTTCTTCTTTTTGTGAAAAACTATGATCAATAGTGTAGTCAAACAGGAGGATAAACGCATAAAATGAGCCATGAAAGACTTTCGCCATAAGTCTGATGTTGATTATGGGTATTTCTATTTGCTTGCCTCCCAAAGCCAGCCTTTATTTTTGTGCCAATAGCCAATTTGGTCGTTTAGCTCTACTCGAAATATATCGGCACCCATGTATATGATGCGTTCGTAAATAGGCTGTAGCAAAACCCTGCCTTGCCTGTCCGACACTCCATACAACATAGGCACAGAAACGGGTATGCGGTTTTCGCTAAACTCACCTAAGTAGCCAAATTTGGGTTCACTGTAGGTAAAATCATGCATGGTAGTAAAACCATACAATCCATTTTGGCGAATAGTTTTGAAATTATCGTGTTCGCTGTCCATCCATTTTACTTGATCAGGCAAGCCGTTGAAAGCATTTTTTTTGGTGTTTATGTAATACACTTGTTTTCTCAAGTTTTCTATTTTGGCGTATCCGTTGTAAAAAGCAGAGGCTTTGCGATAGGTGGGGTAAATAAATACCTTGTCCAGTTCTTTGTCCCAATATCCCCAACGTCCTCTCTGTTTTATGCGAGCATAACGGAGTAAGCTATCGGGGGCATATTCTTCAAAATCGCCTAAGGTATGCCATTTTTCGGGCTTGTTTACTTCTTTACCTAATGTATCAATAAAGATACTTTTCGAAGTTCCTTTTGGGGTTACTTGTGCTATGCCTTGTTCGAAATGACTTGCGTGTTCAAAACTGGGGATTATTTGCCATTTGCCTTTTTTATCTAAATATCCCCAGCCGTCTTCTGTTTTGGCGAGGCAAAAATTGCCGTCAAAATGGGATAATGCCGTGCAATTATATTTTATCAATAAGTTGCCTGTGGTGTCTATAAAGTTTAGTTCTTTGCCATTTCGTATGCGTGCCAAACCGTTTTCAAAAGGTTCTATTTCGTTGTATTTGGCTTTGGTAATTTCGTGTCCTTGCCTATCGAGCAAGCCTATTTTAGCACCTAACTCATGTTTGTAAAAAGCGTATCCTTGACCATTGAAAGGCGATATATCGACATAACGAGTAGGCAGAAGTATATTGCCTTGCTCATTGAGTAGTCCGTACAAATGTGTTTCCTTGTCTTGTACTATCGCCCTGCCTTCTAAAAAATCTTGCGCTTTTTCAAACCGTAAATCATTGATGGGTACGCCATCGGGTGTAATGTACAACATTTTCCCCGTCTTAAGTTCGCGGACTACTGCCTTGCCGTCATGAAAATCTTGCGCTTGGCTATAGTTCGGCGCTATGGCTATTTGCCCTTGAATGTTTAGGTAGCCCCATTTTTGCCCGACCTTCACAGCAGCGAGTCCTTGATAAAAATGTCGCACTTCGTTAAAGGTATAGGGGTGTATTTTTAGTCCTTGCGTGTTTATAAAAGTCCAAAAAGATTTCCGCTCCTTGCCTACCAAACTATCTTGCTTTACAGGAGCAAAACCTTCGCGAAAGGCGCGTGCATTTTTGTAATTGGCATCAATAACGATGGTGCGTGTGCTATCTAAAAAGCCAAATCTTTCTGCATATTTGGCAAGTGAAATATAGTTGGGCATGGGTGTGCCATTGCTATTTTTTAGGTAGGCGAGTTGTGAGAATTCACAAGCGATTATTTTCTTACCTACGCTATCTAAAGCTCCCCATCCATTTTTATTGCCTACAAAATTAATATTCAAGTTATTATATATTTTTTCGTAGATGGGTTCAGCTATTACAACCCCTTCTCTGTTCATTAGCCCCCAAGCTCCGCCTTGTATATCCTCTTTTCTTACCTCTGTTATTTTGTCTTTTCTGCGTATATATCCTCCCACATTAAATTGGGCAGAGTTTATGAGCGTATCCTGAAACGGTTCTGCATACGAAATACGTTTTTGAATAGTTTTATTTTGAATAGTCGTTTTGACTACGTTAATTACACCTCCGTTCCTATATAAAAACCCGTTTATCAATCTGCCTGCATCTCCAAAGCGAAAGTCTTGTAATAGGCGTTCTGTCAGTCGCCAAGCCATCTTTGTAAGTGGATATATCCATTTGCCCGTTTGTGAATCAAGCAATCCTGCATGGCTAAATAACTTTCCCTTATCTGCGCCTTCGGTGTCGGGTTTTACTTGCATAACGCGTACCAAATGCATGGTGGGTAATTCTTGCACATAATCTAAGATAGGTTTTAGCAACGTATCTTTGTTTTGTCGAAGAGCAAACCATTTATTTTGGGTAGGATGATAACTAAAAGTAAGGTTGTCGATGGTAAATGTTTGCTTACTACGGTTAGGTATGCCCCCTTGTCGCAAATTATTTATGACACTATTATTGACTATATTTAGCGGTCTTTGGCTTCCCATATCAAACGTCCATTCATCTTCTTTAGCGTTATCTGATTTATCTTTTTTGACACTTATAGTTTTAATTTTAGTGTTATAGGTAACGCGGTCTATGATGTTGCCTTGCGCATCAAAGGTAAGAATTTCGGTACTGCCATCATCTTTAAATACACGTGCCGTATGCCCTTTCATTTTAATAGTTTTATATAAGATAGGCAAGACTATTTGTGTACGGATATTTACCAAACCCCATGCGTTTTCTATTCGTATCATGGCTAAATTACGTTTAAAGTTTGTAATACCATCATATTTTGGTTGTAGCATTCCAAAATCATTTATAGCACCCCATTTTGCCCCTTTACGCCATAGAAAAATACCTGAAGGGTCAAAGCTTATATAGTCAACTTCTAAATCCTTGCCAAGCACTTTGCCTGAGCTGTCATAAATTGTATATTTAAGTAACTGATTAGCGAGAAAGTAATTACGTCCTCCTCCAGATAGATGCATTAAAGCATTGTATTGAATGGGTATAACCTCTATTTGTTTTACAAAATTGTTAACACCCGTAAGGATTAGTCCGTCTTTTTTTAGGCTTACTAAAGCTAATTCTTTGCTTACAATCGTTATTTTTTCGTAGACGGTATTGAATAATAACGCTTGCGTTTTGCTATCAAAAACGCCTTTTTTACCATTATTTTCCACGTTGTAAAAGCCTGTATTGGGCAAAGCACACTCTATAGCGTCATACTCTGCAGGCACAACTACCTTAAAGTCAGTAGAAATAAATCCTTTCTTGCCTGTCTTGCCTACCTCAAATAAAGTAATTTCGCCTTGTGTACTTGTTTTGATATAGTCATATATACAAGGTATAATCACTTCACCCGCCATATTTATTAAGCCAACTAATCCTTTTTTTCGTAGATACGAATATTTCAGATTTTGAGGATAGGGTTCAAACGCTTCGTATTCGGCAGGCAAAATTTCACGTCCTTCCAAATTTATAAGCCCTTTTAGTTTATTTCTCTCTCTTGTGAGCAGTGAATCTGTATAATAACTATAAGCATCATATTGGGCAGGCGAGATGCTTTTGCCTGTTTTATCAAAAGCCTCCCAAAATTTATTGGCTTTTGCTAAAAAAAAATAGTTTACTATATTATCTTTATTTTTATTTTTTATGGTTTTAATTTTTTGATATATGGGTTGAATAATAACTTCTTTATTAGTTTTTATTACGCCCCAAGTGTTTTCTTCAGTACAAATAGCGAAGTGTTCGGCAGTGAGCGTATCTAAATTTAGGTATTGAAAAGGGATTAAGATATTGCCTTTTGCATCAATTACACCGAGCAGTCCGTTGCGTTGCGCCATAGCTTTCTCATCTTTGAAAGTATGGATAAACTCAAATTCAGCAGGCACTATGAGCTTGCCTGTAGCATCAATACAGCCCCATTTACCTTTTAAACGCACAGGCAAGTGTGTGTCTTGAGCCAATGCAGGCAAGACACGCAGGAGGCAATCAACTAAAAGCATGACAAACACAAGGGAGATACGCATATTGAATTAGTCGGTTTTACAAAAAACAGGTTAAAAAAAGTCGGATAGGTTACATCCGACTTTGGCTTTACTTTTATGTTTTGGTTCTTAGAAAGTTATTGCGGGGGGGGTTGCAGGTTTCCAAAAGTGCCTTTTTACATAGAATAGGGGTTGCAACCCCTATTCTATGTA
>JAYTNK010000275.1:0-6218 GCA_043748375.1 Cytophagales bacterium | reverse complement strand
ATCTCGTTGTTGAATGACGATTTGTGAACGAAAAACGAGATTTTTCGCTTCGCTCAAAATGACAAACTTCTCTTTTCACTTAAAAAAATACAGAAGGAATATTTTTAAAATAAAGATGCATAACTCCTCTACCGAATTTGTCATTTTAATTGCGGACAACTAACCCGATAATTTGCAAGTTATTATCCATATTTTGAAACAAGCCTCGCCACATTACAGTTTTATCAATGTTCCAAACGGGAAAATATTGGTTGATTTAGCAACGAAACGTTTGCCCGATTTGATAATTACAGATTGGGAAATGCCTGAAATGGGAGGCTTGGAGGCTATTCAAATCTTGAAAGCTACACCTGAAACATGTAACATTCCTATTATCGTTTTTAAGGGTGTGATGAGCGGTTCGGCAAATCTTAAACTCGCTTTAGAGGAATAAGCTTGCGGCTTCTTATCGAAGTTTGGAAGAGTCGCACCAAACTATTGAAAGGCAGCACTATAACATCTTATCTTCTGTGCGCTATGCCTTGAAAATACAAACAGCCATCTTGCCTACCCCAACCACGATGTAAAGAGGACTGCCTGACAGTTTCATTTTTTACAAACCCCGCGATATTGTGTCAGGCGATTTCTATTGGTTTACGGAAACTACCCCTACACCGCTTTATGAAAATAAAATTTTAGTAGGATTTAAAAAAAGCAAACGCATTTTTGCTGTGATAGATTGCACAGGACATGGTGTCCCTGGTGCTTTCATGACCTTGATAGGCAATACACTTTTGAACCAAATTATCAACGAAAAAGATATTCAGGAGCCTGAGCTTATTTTGCAAGAATTAGACACACGCCTCAAGGAAACGCTTAGATTACATGAACCCGAAGAAGTTAATTCCGCGAAAATTTCTGATGGTATGGATATGTCCATTACGGCTATAGGCGAGCAGGAACTCTGTTGGGTAGGTGCAAAGCACCCACTTATCTATTTTCAGAAAGGTGCGCTGTGCGAAATCAAAGGTTCTAAATTTCCGATGGGTGGAACGCTTTATAAAGCGAAAACATTCGAGCAACATATCATTCCATTTCAAAAAGGCGATACTTTTTATATGTTTACTGATGGATACATCGACCAAATGAACGCACAACGCACTCGGTTTATGAGCAAACGACTACGCGAACTTTTGCAAGAAACCCAAATGCTTTCGATGTCTGAACAAAAAGAAGTTCTTGCAGAAAGACTCGCGGATTGGCAAGGAGATGAAAAGCAAATAGATGATATATTGGTAGCAGGTATATGTATGTGAAAAATAAGCTCAAAATGAGGATGGAGTAAATGTCATGCTAAAATTGCTACAAAGCCGTTTTTTAATACGGCAGTAAAATACAAATTTCTGATAAATACACTTTGCTAAACTCGTGCTAACGAAAAAAATATGGAAAGTTAAAGCGTTATTAGGCAGGCAAGTTTATTTTAGATTGGGCTATTCTACATAAAACGTAGCACTTTTATCTTTCACAGATTGCAGTTTTATTTTATCTTTTAGTCTTTAAAAGTTCAACTTTAATGAAACACATTAAAAAAAACAATAAATAAATAAACTAAGGAACGAACATTAAATAACTTTATCTTTTAACCTTAGTAAAAGACTGACAGGCAGTTATTTAACAGCGTACCTCGTACTTCTTATTTCGTACCTCTTCCTAAGGTATTTAAAAATCTGTAATTTAGTATAAACAATACATATTTTATTAAAAAAACATCACAATAAATAAATCAATCAATTATTATGTAAAAATAGCAGGACAGTTAAGTTTAGTCCTGCTATTTTTCACATTTTTTGAAACTTATAAGTGGCTTACGGCAAGTTCAGCCAAATACCTTTCTGCATCGAGTGCTGCCATACAACCAGATGCGGCGGCTGTAACAGCTTGCCTATAGGTTTTGTCTTGTACATCACCACAAGCAAAAATACCTTCAAGATTGGTGCGTGTTGCTCCCTTTTCAGTAATAAGATAACTCTGCTCGTCCATATCAAGAAAGTCTTTAAAAATAGCCGTATTAGGATTATGTCCAATGGCTACGAAAAACCCGCTAATAGGATAGTCTTGAGTTTCTTGTGTGAGCAAATTCTGCACTCGAACCGCCTCTACAACCTCCTTGCCTACCACTTCGATGGGGGCACTGTTCCAAAGTATTTCGATATTGGCTTTATTTTTTACGCGCGCCTGCATAATTTTAGAAGCACGCATTTCGTCACGCCGTACTATGAGATATACTTTTTCGCAAATATTCGCCAAATACGAGGCTTCTTCAGCCGCACTATCACCACCACCTACTACAGCAACAGCTTTGTTTTTATGGAAAAAGCCATCGCAGACAGCACATGAGGAAACGCCTCCGCCAATGTCGCGCAATCGAAGTTCAGAGGGCAAACCCAACCACTTGGCAGACGCACCTGTCGCAATGATGAGCGCGTCTGTTTCGAGCTGATGTCCGTTTTCGATGGTTACTATTTTTTTGCCTTGACTAAAATCAACTGCGGTTGCCATACCCATCCGTACGTCTGTATCAAAACGTCGTGCTTGCGCTTCGAGGTCGCTCATAAGCATCTGCCCATGAATTCCTTTGGGATAGCCAGGGAAGTTTTCTACCTCGCCTGTGAGCATGAGTTGCCCACCTGGTTCGCCTCCTTGATACATAACAGGTTTTAACCCAGCACGTGCGGCATAAATAGCAGCCGTATAACCTGCAGGTCCCGACCCTATGATAAGACAATGTACTTTTTCCATTTTTTATTTAATATGGTTTAATGCTTACCTACCTTTTATAAATTAGTTTTATGGGATTGGCAGGCAAGCTGTTTATTAAGCTACAAAGATAGCTTTTTTTTAGCGCAAAGCATAAAATCCTTACATATTCGGAACGAACAGGCAAGGATATATTTATTAGGAGGTGTTTTAAGCAAGATTAATAACGCTTTTCGTCTGAAGTAGTGAGGCGTTTGCGGCCTCTTGCGCGACGGCTTGCTAATACACGGCGACCATTTTTGGTAGCCATACGCTCGCGAAAACCATGCTTGTTTTTGCGTTTGCGGTTGGAGGGTTGGAAGGTTCTTTTCATTTCTTTTGACTTTGTTTTTTAGGACTGCAAAGGTATTATATATTTTTGAAATTTCAAATTTTTTTTACCTTTCTGCTATTTTTTTTATAAAAATAATGAATTATTAGGCAGATAATTGGGAAATACAATCTTATTTGCTATATTTGCCACTGTTAAAACTTATTTGTATGAGCAAATCTGCCTACTTCTACATATACACACCCCAACCCTATTTTACTGCTGATAAGCATATCATTTTATACTATCATGGGCCTTTTAATAATGCTATCATCTCACAAATGGCGCAGGGATTACGGGCTGAAACAGTCGAATTTAAACAAGCAGGTTGGAAGTTGTTTTCCATTTTTGTAGAGATGGTGCAAAATATTTACTTCCATGCAACAGACCATAATATTTATAGGGGAAATGAACCTGTTGGAATAGTGTTTGTAGAGGAAGAGGAAGATATGTTCAAAATAACAGCCGCTAATTTAGCCACTATAGAGTCTTTGGAAATGATACAAGAGCGATGCACAGCTATCAATCAAATGACTTTGCAAGAACTTCGTGCCTATAAAAATGAACTGCTTAATACATCCGTAGAACAACAAAATAGAGGCGGAAATATAGGTTTAGTGCAGGTAGCGTTGCTATCACAAGAAAATGTGAACTTCGAGATACATCACGCAAGCCAAGACAATGGGCTATTTACCTTAAGTTCTATAGTTAAAAAACAACAAACTCACGTTACTACTATATGAAAAGCTTGTTTATGCCTGCCACACAGGGCAATTTCGCTACACCTAAAATCAATTTTGATTTAGATGCTAAAATATTTTCTATAGACGGCGAGTCCTTTTTAGAGGATACGGACGCATTTTACGCGCCTATTATTGATTGGCTGACCTCTTTTGTAGAAGCCTATAGTGGCAAGGTAGTCTTTAATTTTAGCTTTCTTTATTACAATAGTAGTTCATCTAAAACTATATTGCGCATATTCAAACTCCTAAAATGTTATCAAGAGGCGCAAAACGAGGTAGTTATCAATTGGCATTACCTCGAAGGCAATGAAGACATAGAGCAAGAAGGACAGGATTTTGCAGATTTAGTCGATATCAGTATAAATTTGAAGGTATTGAAATAAGCAAAATTTACAAACTCAAACCCACATTTCATAAATGCACACATTTTAAAATCGTGTGATATTACTATCTTTTTACAAAATACTTCGAAAAACATGAAAAAGTACTTTCTCACTTTGTGTTTTGCCTGTTTCGCTACATTGTCGCTATCAGCACAAACCTTTGAGGCGTATATTGCACTATTCCCTGCAATAAATAGCCTTACTACTTGGCAAGATGCTGACATAGCCGCCATGCCTGCATCTGCTAAAACTATCATAAGCAAAGACTTTTACAGCTTCATTGGTGGAGGCGGACAATGGGGGAATAAAGATGCTGGTTACACGGGCGAAGCAAAACTATACCCCATAGGCAAGGTGGAAATTGGTGGAACAGTGGTTGTATTCATTGCCGCTACCACTTATGGTTATAAGGCAGATTATGACACCCAAATGACGATAGACGCTTTCAGTTATAATAAAAAAACGGGTGCTTTGTTGCGTGGGGGCAGAAGTTCTTATGTGTTCTCGGTGGGTGGCGACCCAAAAACTAATACTTTTATGTACACAGGCAAGGTTGAAACAGATGGCAAAACTTGGCTCAAAGTTTATCAAACAGGTACAGGAAGTGCCGTAACCAAACAGCACGCGTACAAGTTGTCAAGCAAAGGATTAAGTTTTGACAAGGAATTTTAAAGTCAAATTGTTAGATATAATTCAATTTATATTTTACATAACTTTGTAACCAAAGTGTCATCTTTCGACTATCCGACACACGCACCCGTTTGTTTAGGATACTTTGAACGGGCAGTTTGGTTATTTTTTTGAGTAGCTTTTTGTAATAAATATAGGCCAAATATACCCCTAAGCGTGCGCCTTTAGGCAAGTTCAATATTCCTTGATAAGCCGCGTCAAAGTCTTGTATGATATCTGCCTCTATTGCCTTTTTGGTAGATTGGTCAAAAGTTTGAAAGTCAATTTGGGGAAAGTAAGTTCGTCCTCGCTCCCAAAAGTCGCTTCTCATGTCGCGCAGGAAGTTTACCTTTTGGAACGCCGCGCCAAGTTTTTGCGCCGATTCTTTGAGGGTATCGTACATAAGAAAATCTCCCTCACAAAAAATACGCAAACACATTAGACCCACTACTTCAGCAGAGCCATAAATATAGGCTTGATAACCCTCTTGGGTGTAGGCTTTTTCTAATAAATCCAATTCCATACTATATAAAAACGCCTCGATTAACTCGTGGTCAATATGGTACTGATTCACAACTAATTGAAAGCTATGTAAGACAGGATTGAGGCTTATTTTTTCGGCTATGGCACGATAGGTATCCTCCTTAAACCGTTTTAAAAGCATGGCTTTGTCGAAACCATGAAACGTATCCACAATCTCATCAGCGTATCGTACAAAACCATACACCGCATATATAGGCAAGTGAAATCGCTTATGCAAGGTCTTAATACCTAAAGTAAAAGAAGTGCTGTATGCTTGCGTGATAAGTTTGCTGCAAGCCAATGCAGTTTCATCGTAGAGTTTATTTTTCATATTTGCGCGTTTGCAATTTTTACAAGTGCGATGAGGTCATCACGTTTTTATAGATGCTTTTTAGAAGTAGTTAAATAATTACGGATACAAAATTCATGTTATTATGTCATTTATCCAAACTTTCTGCGTTTATAATGCATATTAATTATAATAACCTCATGCAGAATTTTTTGTTTCCTTTCCTCCTTTCTTTTTTCTTGTTGTCCTCCATAGTGTCTGCACAACCTGAAGCTGCCATTTGGTATTTTGGCTCTGAAGCAGGGCTTGATTTCCGCCAAACGCCCCCTATCCCGCTTATTGATGGCAAAATGAGCAATATAGAGGGGGGAACTTCCATCTGTGATGCCAAAGGCAATTTACTGTTTTATACTGATGGCATTCGAGTTTGGAACAAAAAACATGACATTATGGATAGAGGTGTTGATCTTTTTGGCGACCCTTCAGCTACACAGTCGGGCGTG
>JAYTNK010000274.1:0-2760 GCA_043748375.1 Cytophagales bacterium | reverse complement strand
TGACTTTTCGCTTACCCCACGTTTCACGTGGGGCTATTCATAGTTCAACCCCATTCGGGGTTGTCTAAATCTCCCAAAACCACTTTCCGATGTGTATAGCATTGCAATTTAATCCAAAAAACGATAATTTCAAAATCTATGCTTCGTCATAAACTTACAGCAAAACCCCTACTGTACTATTTTAATTGATAGGTGAATTTATACATTAACTATTTTTATATTTTAAGTTTTATATATATTTCCAAACTTCTTATAAGGCTTTTTTGCACACTTGCAACTTGAGCGAAGCGATTGGTTTTCATTTTGCGGGCTAAAATTCTCCATTCAAAAAGGCACAAGGGTATGAAGTTTAAATACTTGATTATCAGATACTTAAAAACCACAACATACTCTTAGACTTAACAAACTGGTTTGGATTTTATTTAATTGGTGCTAAGCTATATTTTAAAAATACTGAAGCATAATATACATGGGAAAGTAGTTTTAGGAGATTTTAGCGGGTGTATTTTTGTTTGATAGGGCATCAAGTAAGGAATTGGCAAACAAACTCCGCAAACGGTTCTTAATTTTTTATTTGGGATATTACTTTTTTCGCTTTAATTTTAAGGCGTAAAAACTGTTTCAAATTTTCGCATGAAGCCCCAAAATCGAGTAATCGTTCAAAATATAGCCCCAGAAATAGACGGGGGCAAATACGCTGCCAAACGTGTTGTAGGGCAACTTATGGAAGTTACAGCCGACATTTTTGCCGATGGGCATGATGTAGTAAAGGCTGATATATGCTACCGACATGAGTCAGAGAAAAATTGGCGCACTACCCCCATGAAAGACTTGGTGAATGACGTTTGGGTAGGCAAGTTCTTGGTAGAGAAGCAAGGCTATTATCAATATAAAGTACGCGGTTGGATTGACCATGCCCTTAATTGGCAACATGGCATTGAGAAAAAAGTGAAAGATGGACAACGTGTTCCTGTAGAGCTTTGGGACGGTGTACAATACATAACGCGCCTGCAAAAGCATAAAGAAGCCAATACGCTTCATAAAATCTATTTAGCAAAATTGGCAGACTTATTTGAAAATGCTAAAAACGATGAAGCAAAATATGCTGAAGCTGTTGTAGAGGCAAGCTCGCCTGCCCTGCACCATATTTTTGAAACATACCCCTATCAAGTATTTATCACAGAATATGACCACAATACACGGGTATATGTGGACAGGAAAAAGGCAAACTTCAGCAGTTGGTACGAGTTTTTCCCGCGCTCCGCGTCCCAAGAGGCAGGCAAGCATGGAACTTTCAAAGATTGTGAACGACTGTTGCCGCGAATAGCTGATATGGGCTTTGATGTGCTTTATTTTCCGCCTATTCACCCCATTGGCGTAGCACATCGCAAAGGTAAAAACAACGCCACGACTGCGCAACAAGGCGAAGTTGGTTCGCCATGGGCTATCGGAGGCAAGGAAGGCGGACACAAAGCGATTCACCCCGAACTCGGTACTTTGCAAGACTTGAAAGACTTGATAGCCACCGCAGAAAGTTACGGCATCGAGCTTGCTCTCGATTATGCCCTCCAATGCTCGCCTGACCACCCGTATGTAAAAGAACATCCTTCGTGGTTCAAATGGCGACCTGATGGCACCGTACAATACGCCGAAAACCCTCCCAAAAAATACCAAGACATCTTGCCTATTTACTTTGAAACAGCGGATTGGAAAGCCCTTTGGGACGAACTATTGAGCATACTCATCTATTGGTGCGAGGTAGGTATCAAAATATTCAGAGTCGATAACCCACATACAAAGTCTTTTGTATTTTGGGAATGGGTTATCGCAGAAGTCAAGAACAAATACCCTGACACGTTATTCCTTTCCGAAGCCTTTACGCGCCCAAAAGTTACGCATGAGCTGTCAAAAGCTGGCTTTACGCAGGCTTATACCTATTATACGTGGCGTACTTCAAAGGTCGAGCTTATCGAATACATGAACGAGCTTGCCTACCAACCACAAAAGGACTTCTTCCGCGCTAACTTCTGGCCTAACACACCCGATATTAACCCCTATTTGTTGCAAGGAGGCAATGAAGCATTATTCTTGATTCGCTACTTCATGGCGGCTACGTTAAGTTCTAATTATGGCTTGTACGGCCCTGTTTATGAATATATGATGCATGATGCGATGCCAGGCAAGGAGGAATACTTGAATTCTGAAAAATATGACATCAAACTTTGGGATTGGAACAAGCAAAATAAACTCACACTCCTCATAAAGCTTGTGAACAAAGCACGGCGCGAAAACCCTGCTTTGCAAGAAACAACCAACTTTGTTAATTGCCCCATTCAAGAAGAGCAAATCATGGCATACTACAAACGTAGCCAAGACGGAGAAAACCATATCCTTTGTGCCGTCAATCTTGACCCTTACAATAAACGCGGAGGTAATATACAAGTGCCGATAGAAAAAATAGGGCTGGGCGTAAATGAACCCTATATCGTTCACGATATACTTACAGGAAACAGCTATCAATGGCGCGGAGAATGGAATTATATAGCCTTAGACCCCTATGTATTGCCTTTTCATCTATTCAAAATTGAGAAATTGTAACCTACAACAAAATAAAATAAGGCGGGATTTTAGGCTACATATACCTGAAATCCTGCCTTATTTTGCCTTCTGTATTTTTTTAAGTGAAAAGAGAAGTTTGTCATTTTGAGCGAAGCGAAAAATCTCGTTTTTCGTTCACAAATCGTCATTCAACAACGAGAT
>JAYTNK010000273.1:0-4915 GCA_043748375.1 Cytophagales bacterium | reverse complement strand
AATATAAAACAAAAAATAAATAAAAATAGTTATACGATAGAAGATTAAAATGTGCTATATGAAAAATAGTAACAAATATATTTTTAAAATAAACTTTGTATAATTTTAAATAGTTTATTATATACTCAAAAATATTTAAACCATGCGCTATTTATTTTTTATTGCTTTTTGTGTGCTTGCGCTCCCAGCCCACAGTCAAAAATTTGGGTATGTTGATGCCGATTTTGTTCTTTCCAAAATGCCTGCCTACCAAAAGGCGCAACAAAACATAGAAGAAGCGGCTAAAAAGTGGGAGGAGGATATTCAAAAAAAAACAGCAAGTGTTGATAAACTCCGCAAAACATACCTTGCTGAAGAAATTCTCTTAACGGAGGACATGAAAGACGAACGCTTAAAGGAAATAGAAAAAGCAGATATGGAAGCTCGGGACTACCAACGCAAAATATTTGGTTATAAAGGGCAACTCCATGCACGACAAGCCGAACTAATCAAACCTGCTCAAGAAGAGTTACACAAAATGCTCCAAAAATTGGCGCGTAAAGAAAAATTGCAAGTTATTTTTAATAACTCTGAGGCACTTTCTGTCCTCTATATTGAGGAACGGCACGACTACACCGAACAAGTACTTCAGATGATGGACTTGGCAGAGAAAAAGAATAATCCTGAAGACAAAAATAATGAAACGCCCCCAAAACAAGAGCCTAAAAAAGGTAAGGGCAAGTAAGTTCTTGCGCCCTATCCGATTTTGATTCTTCTTCCGTCAGGCATTTCCCATATTAGGTTATCGCATACTTCAATCAATGCCTCTGACAAAATTGACCATTGTGTATGTGTAATGATGCTTTGTTTTTCAAAAATAATGGTCAGCCAATTAAAATCATGAGCAATAGGGCGAAAGTGAAAAAGATGCTTATCGGTTTCGTCTTCCTTATTCTGCATAGCTAATGAAACTTGGTGCAGGTGTGAGTTGTAACTCAAATGTAACAGCCAATAGATATTAAGGTGATAGGTAGCCTCGCAATCCGACATTTTTTTTGGCGTGCGTGCTATAATTTCCCATTTGGCTTTTACTAATTGTTCAGTATAATAGCGTGCGTTTTGAGTAGCTGTTATATTTTGCCAATCTTCAGGTTGGAATATTTTTTGGAGCGTGATATCTTGCAACAAACTATCTATTAGTGATGGCTTTAGCCATAAAGCGGTGTGTATGTGTCGCAAACATATATCCTTTTCTTGCAACAGTGCGTAAACGGATGCTTTCGTAACATATATTTCAGCTGTTTGGGCAGTTAAAGGTGTTTCTGCGTCCAACTCCAATAAAGCACGCCGTAAATATATACCTGCTTCCGCATATAAATTGGCGCACATAAGCGCATAACCCAACCAATACCATTCCATAGTGGCGTGTGGTTTTTGGTTTAGGTGGTCTTTTAAAAGTTCTATAGCCGCAAAGAAATCGCATGCGGACAAAGCTTGTTCATAATTATCGTACATCACAGCAGACATTCTAATAGGTGCGAAACTAATAAATATTACCTAACAAACCAACTACCAAATATGTATTTATTATTATTTTAAAGCATTATGGCTTAATTTTGTTTGAATTGGCTTACTTTTTTGTATATGTTTCGTATATATACTATATTTGTATGAAAATTGTATTGGTCTGCTTAGATTAAAAATCTTATGAAACATTTACTTGTAAAAATCGGCAAATTCATAGCTTTGTTGGTAATTTTGATGCCTCAATTGGGCGTTTTAGCTCAACATAGTCCGCCTGTGTGTTTGGATATGGCAACTGGAGCGAGTAACTCAGCCCTTAGCGATGCACTTACCAACATCAATAATAGATTATACTTGCAATCTAACCAAACATTTTTTAACAAAGGGTCGGAGCCACACACAGTTTTAGGGAGTACCCACACTTTTCATAATCCTCAATGGGATTTGAATGGGGGGGCAAGCGGTTCAGACCCACGTTATTTTACCTCTTACAATGGTCGTGTATATTTCCCTGCCGCCTTTACCACTACAGCCTTATCGGGTATTTATGCTTTCGACGGCATAACTATGGCACCTGTACCTCCAATAACTCAAACAGATATTGATGGTAGAGGGTATGTGAATGATCCTTTTTTGGGAGGTATGGTTAAAGCTGGTAATTTTTTATATTTTGTAGGGCAAAACAACCCCATTTCCTCAGCCTCAGGACGTGCTTACCCTTATAATATAGAACTTTGGCAAAGTGATGGTACTGCAGCAGGTACGGTTCAATTGCCCGATATAAATCCTTTGACAGCCAATGAAAGTACAGCTACACCTTCTTTGAGAGTAACAGGAAGTTCGCTGCCTCAAAGTCTTACCCCTATGACTATAAACGGCGTAGATTATCTTTTCTTCACAGCTGATGAAAGACCTTTCATGCGCAAGCCTTCTGATACTTCCATAGCTAACGACTCATTAGGCAATAGAGAACTCTATGTGCGCCTTGCAAATGCGAGTGCTACCACACCTAGCACAAAAATAGAAATAAACCCTATGTTGCCATCAGGAGCAGGTATAGATTTTATATTGGGTGCGCCAGTAGGTCAAGATTTTCCAACTACAGCTGTTACTATTGTTAATAAACCAGGTTCAAACCCTATCAACCTTACTCCTTTTGGTAATTATTTGTATTTTATTGCTACAAATAATGGCAATCAGGGTACAGATATTGCAGCAGGTGACGGATTGTGGCGTAGTGATGGTACGGTAGCAGGCACCACGCAAATAACCTTGCCTGGTGGGGCAAAAATAGACCGCAAAGTACGTATGATAGCCACTCAAAATACACTCTTTTTTGGCGCAATTACTGCCACTAATGGACGCGAAATGTGGAAATTTGATGGCACTGCAACCCCCTCTTTAGTGAAAGATATAAATCCAGGAGTGGGACACGGACTGCCTATAGATTTTGATGATGTAGGGGGACCTTCATTTAGAATTGTTTTTGCTCCTGTGCAAATAAATAATGTAGTCTATTTTGCAGCGAATGATGGCGTACTTGGAAACGAACTATACAGAACAGATGGTACAACTGCAGGCACTTCGCTAGTGTTTGATGTTATAACAGGTGCTAATAGTTCACACCCTCGCAAAATGGCTAATGTAAACGGCGTTTTATACTTTTGGACTAAAGATGAAGCCATTGCCCTTCCCACAAATCCAACGGGTAACCCAGAACTATGGAAGCATATACCTGTTGCCACCTGCAACACAGGCTTTGTCTCTACCAGCCGATACATTAATCCTGCCACCACTTTTCCTGCACCCGTTACTACTGCTGCTGCAAGACGAGAACCTCGGTTTGGACAAATAACCCAAGTGGGCAATGACTTTTATTTTATAGCACAAGTTGCGACCTACTCAACTGGAGGACAAGAACTATGGTACGCATCAGCATCAGGTTGCCCCACTGTTACAGTAGATTATAGCCCAGAACCTACAATCGTTAATACCATTTGCAAAACGGCTACCATTATTACAGCTACCCCTAACGTTATATTTACGCCAGGACCCTCGCCTGCCGTAGCCGATATATGCCCTTTGGGCGACTGTTTTTGTTCTACAACTTTGGGCGCAGCCGTCAATCCAAATACAGGTGTCATAGATCTTAACCATGCGAATGCTACTAATGGCGTACACAAAATATGTTATTACTACAAGGCGACAGGGGCGTGTGTAATTCCTGTTTGTTTTGATTTAAATATATTGGGTGGTGCCTCTGCTGATTTTGTAGTCGAAACAGTAGCGGGCGATAACACGCATGGCAACCTTGCCAATGTATTGCCTTTAACCGCTAAATTTAGATTTAATAACCTAAGCACTCCCCCTACAGGCAACATACCCGATGATAGCAATGTCAATACAGCCTTTTCACCTGATGGCACAAAAATGTATGTGTCTGATGAATTTAATCACTGTATTCGCCAAGTAAATTTTACTACTAATCTCGTTACAACACTTGCAGGTAATCCTGGCTTTTCGGCAAGCATCGATGGGGTGGGTACGGGTGCAGGCTTCCGCAACCCTGCGGGTATCACTACTGACCAAGCAGGTATTATTTATGTAGCCGATAAAGGTAATCACCTTATTCGCAGAATAGACCCAACTACAGGTAATGTTACAACCATAGCAGGTGTAGCAGGCTCTCTCAGTGGTGGATATTTGAACGATAACGACCCATTAGTAGCTACTTTTTCTCAACCCTCTGATGTAGCTGTTGATGCAAGTGGGATTATATATGTGGCGGATAAAAATAATCATGCCATTCGAAAAATAACGCCAACAGGGCAAGTTAGTACGTTAGCAGGCTCGCCTGCCCCTACCGCCTTGCAAGGATTTGTGAATGGGGCAGGAGCCACGGCTCGTTTTAACTATCCTTGTGGTATTGACTTTGATGCCACAGGCAATCTCTTGGTGGCTGATAGGCTTAATCATGTTATTCGACAAGTTACACCTGTAGGGGCTGTTACCACCTTTGCGGGTGATGGTACAGGGAATGGCACTGCTATAGGCGCTTTTGCCGATGGTGTAGCTATTGTCAATGGTATAGATGTTGTGGCTAAATTCAACCAACCTTCAGATGTAACTGTAGATGGAGTAGGCAAGGTCTATGTAGCAGATAGAAACAATCACCGCATCAGGCTCATTACCGCAGGTCAAGTTACCACGCATGCAGGAAATGGAACACCTGGCTACTTAGATGGCACGGCGGCGAATGCCCGTTTTCAATACCCCATAGGCATTGCTGATGACCCTACAGGCAAGTTATTTATAACAGATAAAAATAACGCCCTTATTCGCAGAATAAGACTCAATAACGCAGGCGGACAAGTTAACGGCTCTAATACAGTATGTAGTGGTACAAATACAG
>JAYTNK010000272.1:0-8433 GCA_043748375.1 Cytophagales bacterium | reverse complement strand
CCTAACTTAAAAATAGCCTTCCCTAAAACTATCATGTTGAAATGTTGGGACTTTGGCGGACAGGAATACTACCATGCTACGCACCGTTTGTTTTTGAATAGCAATGTGCTGTATTTGTTGGTATGGGACGAAGCCACAAACAAACAAGAGGAGAAAACGGGATACTATCCTTTAGCTTATTGGCAGGAAAATATTCAGTATTATGCCCCAGAAAATATCATTCTTGAGGTACAAAACAAAGTACAAGATACGTGCAGCCCTAATCCTAAAAAATTGCAATATAAAGTAGATTTTAGAAATGAGCAAGATGAAAACAGTATTTTACAGTATAATTTAGATGCCAAGAAACTGGAACAAGGCGTTTTCAGTCAGTTGCATAACTTGAATTATCTCGGCAAACTCTTTCCTAAAGTCTATGATGACATCAGGCAAGCTCTCCGCACTGAAGAAACGCTTTTTCTACCTTTTTCTGCCTACGAAGCTCTTTGCCAACGCAATGATTTCACGCAAGCCAAAATCATGCAAGACCAGAGTCAAATAAAAACCCTCACAAACTTTCTGCACGAAACGGGTGCCATAATATGTTACCGTTTCAAAGAAGGAGCTTCCCCATTGCTGAAAGACCATGTTTTTCTAAAGCCTGAAGGAGTAACAAATAATATTTACAAAATTCTTTCTGAAGAATTACAGGGCAAAGGAGAGTTTGACTTGGCACACGCTACCCAAAAAATAAACGATTCAGGTATCTCCCCTGAAGTTTGGATAGCTTTGATGCAACAGTTTGAATTGATTTTTGAAATAAAAAAGAAAGGCAAACAGCTATTTGTCGCCCCCCAATACTTGCCTACCTTAGCAGAAAAATCCGAAAAAAGCGAGGATTTTGGAGATTCTATGGAGGCACACCAAAAACAAACAAGGTTTGTTTTTGCTTTGCAGTATCCTACTTTTATGCCCAAAAGCAATTTCTTACGCTTCATGGTTCGTTATGGCGCGAAAAGTGAACCTACTTTCTTTTATTGGAAAAACGGTTTAGTGTTCTTTCTGGCGGGCAAGACTGTTTTTGCAGAGTGTAGGCAAGCCGAAAAACAAATCATCCTCCAAATTCAAGACGCAGATAAAACCTTAGCAAAAGCACTTTTTGATGCCTTTTGCGAAATAGATAGCACCGAAAAATTGGAAGTTTCCGTAGGTGGAACAGCCAAAACAGACTTTGTAAACTTCGCCAAACTCAAAAAACGCAAAGAAGAAGGGAAAAGTGATTGCGAATGGAAAGACAAAGATTTTCAAGTAAAAGATTTTGAATTTTTAATGCACCAAATCATTCAAAACGCCCTTAAACACCTTCAAAATGCCCAATATGCAGGCTATTTTGAGAAAATGGACAAGGTAATGCCGTTAGTTACTGCTTTAGCTACCCAAGCAAACTATACAGACCTCAAAAACGCCTTTATTGCAGGCGATACGACCTTTAAATTTGCGACACAATTAGAGATTTTTGCGAAAGAAGTAGATAGGTTGTTAGCCTTGCCTGCTACCCCTCCAGACGATGAAAAAACCATCACAAAAATAAACGAATTGATGCCACCTCAACCTGACGAGTTGCCCGTTATTTTTACCGCGTTTGCCAATCCTAAAGGCGACCTTCAAAGCCTCAATGACGAATTGAATGGTATTCAAGATGCCTTTTTGCGTATAAAGGGTATCCGCCATGAACACAGAATAGATACCAACTTAGATGCTTACTTTGATTTCTTACAGCGTTTTAAGAACCAAATTCGCATTTTTCATTATGGCGGACACGCCAACAGTGAAGTCTTATCGCTACAAAATGCGAATACGCTTTTTAGCCCCATCGCCAACGAATTAATAGGACGCAATAAAGCAAGTTTGCAATTAGTATTTTTGAATGGTTGCTCTACCTATAGCCATGTCAAAACGCTTTTTAAGGGTAATGTGCCTGCTGTAATAGCGACTTCTGCCGCAGTGCCTGATAAAACCGCCATGATATTTGCCGTACGGTTTTACAAAAATCTAGCAAATGGAGATGATATTCTCGAAGCCTACGCCAGTGCCACTAATTATGCTTTAGGCACAAATGAACCCAACGAACCCACGCGTTGGGCAGAAATTATAGGCAGTGAAAACAATACAAACGAGTTTCCTTGGGGTTTGTACGTAGGCGAGGGCGTAAATTTAAGCGGTGTAAAGTTGTTTTAAGCGGTGAGGCTGATGCAAAAAACTACTTTATACGTTTAAAAACCTAATCCTTTTAAATACTAACCTTATTTGGTTCTCTGACAATTTTTGTGGAAGCACTAAATTAGTCAGGGTTTTGTTATTTTGAGCGAAGCGAAATATTTTGTGTTTCGCTCATAACTTGTTTATTAACAATGAGATGCCTCACCACGTTCAGCATGACAAAATGAACATTTTTTACCACCACAAAAATTGTCGGATAACCATGAAATGCTAAGCTCTGCATAACAAAGTTTGTAATAATAGACTTCTTGCAAAAGTTTTTTTTAGAAGCTTCACACCCTGCCCGCTCTCCATTTTGAGAGAGGCAAAAGGTACTTTCGCAGGAAGTCTAATACTGAAGCAAGCATTCCACTGTATCAAGACAAGACTGAAGCAAAACCACCTCTCCAAAATATTTTTGCGGTTTTTTAGGTGTAATGCTTTAACTTTACGTACAAATATAAAATTCTTCAGTAGTTTTCAATCCTTTTTATTGTAATTGTATGAATCGTTATCGCAGCCTCTTGCTTTATATTGTCTTGCTTTGGTGCCTCCCTTTGGGTAGCTGGGCGCAAACCAGCGTACAAACCACTATTCCGCAACCTAACTACCTCTATCAATGTGCGGATAGCAGTTTGTTTACCGTAAAGGTGAAAAATACGACCGCAACGCCTTTTACCAATGTAATTTTTGACATAACTATGCCTACAGGTATTGTCAAAGTTGGTACGGCTACCCTCAAGAAAGGCATTTTTGCAGTGCCTGTTACAGACTTGCCTGCCAATACGAATAGCTCGATTTTGAACTTTACCACAGGCACAACGCTCTCGGTAGGCGACAGCCTCACCCTTAGTTATTGGGCTAAAGCCTTGTGTAATACAGCTAATTTAAGCTATACAAATACGGTAAGAGTAACCTATTCAACAGGTATGACGCAAGTTACAACACTTGCCTACAGTGTGCAAGTCCCGTTTTTAGATTTAGAGAACGCAGGTACTGCCACTACCAATATTTCTTGTGCTGATGACCAATTTACTCAAATTGTACGCGTAAAAAACAATGGCAATTTCAATAGTTATATGCCGTTTGTGGATATTGAGATAACGCACCCCGCTTCAGTGGGCATCATAAGTACTTCTATTGGGACTATTATCACAGTGGCAGGCAAGACGGTTGTCCGCTTGTCCAATACACATTTTAATACTGTGGGCAATAACGATAATAGATTTGATTTTGACGAAGAAATCCAAATCACCGTTACAGGCAAGCTCCTTGATTGTATTAGCCTCAATCAACAAGTCGTGTTTCGCCCCATTTATCGCTGTTTGTGGACAGATACGGCTGCCTGTAGGTCAGTCCCTGAAACTATTACCCATACCTTGAATGTATCGAGCGTAGATACACCGCCCACGCTTACCGCTACTACAAGTTGCTCCCTTAATTCGCCTACAAGTAGCCTTACCATTACCAATACAGGCGCGACTTTAAGCCAATTTATGCGCCTGAATCTGACTGTTCCCGTGGCGTGCCAATGTCAAGCTATAGATTTTAGCACCCTTACGGGCAGTATTAACGGTGGTGCGCCTTTTGCTATTGTCCCTACCAGCACCACAGTCACAGGCTCGGCTTGTTTGGCTGGCAATCCAAATAATGCAAGGGCTGTTACGCTTACATTGCCTAACCTTACCGCTACACAAGTGCTTGTATTGAATTGGAGTGCTCCTTTGTGTGCTACAGCAGCCTGCAATGATGCCAGTATTTATTGGCAATATGAACTTTTGTATCAATCTACTTGCTGTCCCAATACCATTAGAACTGTAGGTACGGGAAGCTGTACTGTTCAGCCTTTGCTTTCGGCTGTTATCAATCCTTCATGTACCAATGGCGTGAAAACAATTACCATCACAAATACAGGCAATAAAACAGCCACAGACATAGCTGTAAGAGTACTGACAGGAACGGGACATCTTTCAGGTATTGTATCAGGAAGTGTAAGTGCTTCAGCAGGAACACTCACCTTTGTAAGCAGCTTGCCTGCCAATGTTTGCGCTAACCCTGCTTTATTGCGCGAAGCAAATTACACCCTTAATACTTTAGCTGCAGGAGCAAGTGTTACGATAACCTTTGGTATAGCCAGTTGCCAAACCTTTGAATCTTGTACGGCTTACACTTCTGAAAACTACGGTTACTTAGTCAGTTATGCCCAATCTTGCGCCACAGGAACGCTCTCACTCAACGGAAACGTAACCACGCCCGAAAACAGCCTTATCACAGACACCGATATCGAACTTATCAGAAGCCGAACTTGTCCTGCACAAAACACTTATACCTTGCCGCTACGCATTTCAGGTACTTCACTTACCTATACCCAACGATATGCAGAAATAGTCATCAACTTGCCTGCCAACTTTGCTTGGGATGGTGTAGCCGCAGGCTTATTGTTAAATGGCGTTACAGCCCCCGTAAGCACTACAGTTGTAGGCAATGCCATGACTGTTCGTTATGCTTTACCTATTTTGACCTTGCCTGCCACCATTAACCCTACGTTTACCATTGACTGTACCTTAGCTTGCGATGGCGTAGTCAATATTAATTATAGGCTAAACACATACAACAACTGTGCAGGCAATAATATGCTTTTGCATACTTGCAATAACACCCAATTTATAGATGCCAATACGCCACTGCCTAATTGCCCTTTTCCTACAGGCTTTGGTTGCGTAAATCCTACCTCGCCTACCAATACCGTAAGAACTAACTTTGGAAAAGACGACTTTGACAATAATAGATTTGCAGATGCCAATAATACTATGCAGGCAAGCCGTTTGAATAAGCTCCTCATGTATAAAGACACCTTGCAAACCACCTATCAAGGCATCATTGCAGGCGCACCAAACTCTGATACGTTAATTACTAATATCGTACTGTACCAACCATTAGGAGGAAGTTACAACTACCTTACTTTGTACGACTTAGACTTTAACATAACCGACATTAGCACAGGCATTACATATCCTTTGTCCAATGTATATGCATGTGCGAATATCGCCAGCATACGCGATACCTTATCTTCGCGTATCTATACCTTAGCATTTACTCTATCGGCTATCAATACTTGTTATCCTGCCCTTTTGCCCAATACCTTTAACTTTGAAGCAGGCGATATAGTCAATTATACCATGAAGCATCGTATCAATAGCAACTTAGGACTTAACGTACCTCGTACCTTACAAGTCTTAACCGATATGTACCTCATCAACTTGCCTGCCCTTTGGCAAACACCGCTGCCTATTTTCCCAGGTTGCCCCAATGTGCCTGCTGATAGCGTCCAAGTAGTGGGTTATGACTATCAAGTTACCAGCCAACAAACTGCTGCCGATATTTGTAGAGGTAGTATAGATGTTACCATTACCCACGATTTTAATATACAAGCCACTAATAATTTAAATGTTTTTCCTTTTGAAGACCGCACTTGGGTAAAATTCAAAACCATTAAACTCACCTTGCCTACAGGTTTCACTTGCAATCCTGCTACTTCTGTTTGGACGTACACCACGCCTCCCCAAACGCTTGTTTTGCCTGTACCACCTACTACTATAGTCGGCAATATCATCACATTTGATCTTACAAACTATTACACTGCCAACAATATTTCTGTAGATGACGGCAATAAACTAAGCATCAAAATCACTCTGCAAACCTTGTGTAGTGCGCAGACAAGCAATAATTTAATAGCCGACTATACGTATGATACTTCGTTGCCATTGCTTACGGACTTGCCTGCCCAAGCCATTTTCGCCATCAATACCAACGTACCCATCATCAATTACAATATCAACAATTCGCCTACCTCCTGCACGGGTACAAAAGCCACATGGAGTTTTAGTGTAAGCAACGACAATGCCTCTACTATCAATCCTTTATCAGCCTATTATAATTGGTTGCATATAGAAATCCCACCTGCATCAGGTTTTTCTAATATCGTGTTGCTTGAAAGTGGTGTAACGCCTATCACACCCGATGCGCCATCAGGTTTTTATTTATTGGGCGACATTCCAAAAGGCACTACCAAGACTTATACCCTTACTGTAGATTATGCCAATAGCAATGGTGCTGCTTGCTATAACAATGCCATTAAATTGTTTTATGATTGGAGTTGTGATGCCATTAATACGAACTTTACTACCGCCAATTTTAAGACAGGATACACCTGTAGATACGACTCAACGCAACTATCTTTTAATGCAGGAGCTAATACAGTCTTAGTAGATGTACTCAATAACACCTACAGTGACGTAAATATCTGTGAAAACAACACTTATGTAGCGCGTATTCGAAATATAGGACAAAACGCCCTCCGAGATGTTAAAATAACTGTAGCTGCACCTACAGGATTTAGCTTCGTAGCAAGTTCGTTTAAATATAGCTATAATCCATTAGTCAGTGTACCCTTCACTAACGGTACTGTTATCTTACCGAATTTTGCTGTAGCCACATTCGTAGATATAGAGTTTCAATACACCACCACTTGTTTGGATAATCTTTCAGGTAATGCCCAATTTATTATTAATATAGATGTACAAACTTGTTGTGCAGGTGATGCCATAGCCGCTTCGCCCTTGCCTGCCCTTGATGTTTCACAAATAGACAAAGGCGAACATAAGTTTGGGATAGTATTAGCCCACACCCCCGAACTTACCTGCACCAATAAAACCACTACGCTTACCATTACTATCACCAATACAGGCAACGAAGCATCAGGCAACACGGATAGCATGGCGATTACCTTGCCTACGGGACTTACTTATAAGCCCAACACCATAACCACTAATGCAGGGCTTATAGATGACTTAGATTTGACCACTGTAGCCAATAAAATCAATTGGAAACTTGACCCTGATAATCTAAACCCTATCCCTGTAGGTGGTACACGCACTTTTACGTTACAATTAGAAGACGTTACAACCGTATTGACTTGTAATAATTTTGGTATTCGCGTAGAAACTTTTCAACAAGGCATAGCCGCATGTGATGCGCTTACTCCTTCGTTGAGTTGTACCCGTTGGAGATACACAGGAGGCAGAAATCGCAACATAAGAGTGCAAAATACGAACTTTAGCATCATCAATATCAATCAAACAGGTTTTGCTATCACCGCACCACCTCAAAACCCAAGTGCCGATATTACTTTTAGAAACAATGGCCCTAACGTAATCCAGGCAGGTTCGATCTATCAAGTAAAAGTATATTTTGACGGTGTTTATACAAGTACCTTATCCGTTACGGTTCCTGCCACTATTTTAGTAGGAGGCACTTATACATACAGTTACACCAACATTATGTGCCAAACCTGCTTAGTAAAAGTAGAATTAGATGATGTATTGCCTAATTGTATTTGTACACAAAGCGAAGATGAGTTTTGGACAGGTTTTCCTTTGAACTTGCCTATCAATTTGGCGGCTACGCTCAATCCACAAACACACACGCTTATTACTTGGGAGGCAAGCTCCGATAATATTGAATCGTATGTGTTAGAAAGAAGCGAAAATATTAGCGATTTTGAGTCAATCGCTACTATTACACCTGAAACTAACATGAAAAAATACAGTTATATAGACAAAACTGTAGAGGCAGGCAAGTATTACTATCGTTTACGCCTCATCAATAAGCAAGGACAAAGTACACGCTCAAATATAGTGAGTGTAACCTTGCCTGAAAAAGATAACATAAGCCTTACTGTTTATCCGAATCCTTTTGAGAAAGACCTTACCCTTAAATTTAGCCGTATATGGGTAGGCGAGTTGTTAATCACGATTTACGACATCTCAGGCAAGCCTGTTTGGGTAGGCAAGGAAGAGATAGACAGCCATCAAATCACTCTTATAAACATACATTTACCAAGAGGTACTTATCTTTTGCATGCCACAAGCAACGGTACAGTATGGACAAAAGTAATTGTAAGATAATCAACACGTAAACTTGCCTATAAGCTGAATACCTAATCTATGCTAAAAATAATAGATGTAAATAATTGATAATCAATGTGTTATATTTTTTTTTTTATTATTTTACATTACCCTCCTAATATAGCGTATGTTTTCCTTCTGTATTATTTTTAGTGATAGCGCATTTGTCATGCTGAACGTAGTGAAGCATCTCGTTGTTGAATGACGATTTGTGAACGAAAAACGAGAT
>JAYTNK010000271.1:0-4393 GCA_043748375.1 Cytophagales bacterium | reverse complement strand
AGAAGGCTCAATGCTAAAGCTTGATTTTCCATCTTCTGCGGAAGCTATTATATGATATTCCCCAAATTTGTACAAGTTTGCAGGTTTTGGTTTTATTTTTTGAAACCTACATTCTTTAAGCGAACTAATATATTTTCCGTTTTCGAAAACCTGATACTCTTTTGCCTCTTTCACCTCTTCCCAGCATATCCAGCCCTTTCGGGACTTTACATATAATATATTGGGCATGGGCAAGGAAAACTCATTCTTCACCAAGTTGATATTCTCCTTATCAAAAGGTTCGTTATCCATGACGATTTCGATGTTGTGCTTGCCTACCAAATTCGCAGGAAAGAACGCTTCTATTTCTTTATCTCCCATAAAAGTTAGCACGTAGGGCTGTTTTTTCCCGTTGCTATCCGTTTGGAAAGTATTAATATCTTTTCCATGACCGCTCGCTTTCCTTACGCCATCTATTTTGAAAGATTTTATTTTTTTGCCAAAACCTACTACGGTAATATCCAAAGTAGCTTGCCTGTATTTGAAATTACTTAAAGTGCGCTTGCCTCCGTACACTTTCGGAATGGTAGGCGAGAAACGGATTCCGTTGGTTTCAAAATTCATTCCTATAAACACTCGATGCACCATTGCCAAATTACCTGCCATACTCCACAGCATACGGTCTGAGTTGATTTCCGTACCCAAATAATCACCTGTTTCAGCTACAAAATTCTCGTAATTGGTTAAAAATAATGCCCCAGCGCGATAAATGGAGGCAAGTCCATGTGTCAAGGCTTTTTCATTGCCTGCCTTCGCGGAGGCAAGATTCCAATACGCTTGTACAAAAGGCCAAACCGCATTGTTGTGATAGGGCGGAATGTTTGGGATTTGTGGATAAATACACGTTACACCAAAAGGCGTGAGAGGCGATTTGGACAAAATACTTTGCGCCTTGCCTGCGTCTGCCACATTGAATAACACCGCCAAAGCCTCACCTAATGCCTCAAAGCGTGGCGATTGTTTCATAAAAATCCTACCGTACAAATATTGCGCATAATAGCCTTTGTCTTCTTGCCAAAGTTGTTCGTTGATGCCTTTTTTGATGCTTTCAGCGCGTTGTAAATATTCCTCATGTGGTTTGCCGAGAGTCTTTGCCATTTCAGCCAAAACGATATGCGCTTGATAATGTGCTACATTCGTACCCAAGTTTTCGGACATAAAAATATCTTTGTTGTCCATCCATTTGGGGTACGTTTGTTCACGCCAATCCAAAAAAGACGACTCGCCTCGATACATGCCTGTTTCTGATTTTAGGTTTTTTAAATCATCTTCAAGCGTATTTTTAACGATTTCATACGTGGTTTCGAGCCATTTTTTATCTCCTGTAACTTTGTAAATTTCCCACGCGGCGACTGCCCAAATGACTCTATCTGAAGAAACAGGATACGCCCCACCTGAACCTGTATCTTGAATGATACGGTTTCGTTTTACCTTTTTCATCAAGCTGATTTTCGCAATTTCAGGCTCGTGATAAGCGAAAGCAAGGAAAATACTATAGCTAATGTCGCGTGTCCAAACGCCTCCCCATTTCGCGCCTGTGCGCAGGGTACTGTCTGCTTCTATGTTTTTCAATGCCTCTTCCAAAGAAAGGTTAAATAAGGCATCGACTATAGGCTGTTCTGACGTGTATTGTGGCTTTTTTGAAAGGTCAAGCGTAGGTTTCCACTCCTTGCCTGCCCTGTCGTTTTCGTTGTAGGGGTTGAGTTTTACGGTAATTTCGTAAATGTTAGGGTTTTTGGCAGAAGGCATGAGTTTCATTCCTTTGCTGTCCAAATTCACAAAATCCCACGAAAGTGGATACGCATTGCCCGCTATATAAAAACCTTTGAAGTCTTGTTTAGCTATTTTATCGCCATTGAAAGTTTGGTAATAGCCCTTCGATTCAAATTGTTTTAAAACTTCCGAGACATCAACTCGAAACGTAAATTCGTGGTTGGTAGGCAAGGGCGTTTCTATTTCGGGGTGTTTGGGAGCGTCAAATTCCTCTCCGTATTTTGGCACAAAAGACATTTCATGCAAATTGTCATGCACATAGATTTCATGGTCTTTGCCTATGGGGGCTTCGTTGTCTTTTTCGTTGATGCTGAACTTGAAAAGCACCAATCGCGAAAATTGCGCATTGGCGGGGCTTTTGTAATTGGATTTGATATGCGTAGGCGAGATGATAGTCGCTTCATTTTTGCCTTGTACTACTTTATTTGGATAGACTGTAAAGGCTTCGCTTTGGTAGAGAGGTTGCATGGGTTTGTTTTGCGCCTTGCCTGCCTGCCCGTAGGCAAGAATGAGGAAGGCAAGAAGAAATAGCTTTTTCATAGAGGCAAAAGTAGGCAAGAAAAGGGAAATAAAAAAGCTACAAATTAAACTCATATACCCAATTCAATCCTTCATCATACCACCAAACTTTATCTATATCAGTCATATCATAATCCCCAAAACACATTTTAGAAAGACGAACGTGTCCATCTTCTTTCCTGAACTCAGCATAAAAAGGGTCTTTTCCTGATTCATTCATAGGATATGCTTTATGTGTTTCAAGCCACCAAATGAAACCCCAAAAACGCATAAAATTATGGTTTTCCACTATGATGCGCCTTTCTATTACATCATCAGGGCAAAAATGGATAGACTTTTTGGTGCGTAAGTCTATTTGATAGGATAATACATGCGCAAATTCGGTAGAAAATCAAGGTGCAATGCCTTCATCGAGTGTTTTTATAAGTCCATCCATGTCAAAATAAGGCAACAAAGCCTTTTGAATTTTCTTTATCGTTTTGTTGTAAAGAGCTTTATTATTCATAAGTGGTAGCTTGTTTGGACTATGGCGGAAACTATGCTAAAAGATGCTCAATGCTCTAAAAGGTAAGAAAAAAAGGCGCGAGGTTCTAAAAGAGTGGTGCGAGGTTCTAAAAGAGTGGTATGAGGTTCTAAAAGAGTGGCGCGAGGCTCTAAAAGAGTAGTGTAAGGCTCTTTTAGCACCAATGACAATGCTAAAAGAGCCTTTAGATATACTATTTACCTACATCTTTGCGCGAACGATTGGTAAAACGTTGGCTCAAGTCGTTGTAAATATGCTCAGAACCCCCTATTTTGCTTTTGGCGGCACCTTTGATGGCGTGATAAAAACTCAATGCCGCTATATAGGCTTCGCTTCCTGCCAACATCATAGAATCTTCTAAATCCTGACTAAGTTGTTGCAATGGATTGAGAATTTGGCGTATCTTTTCTACGGCATCAAGGTCTTTTTTCATCTCGGCTACCTCTAAATAGGCAGGCACAAGAAGCGGATTTTGTTGTGCGTGTTCATACGATTTAGTAACAAAAGCCAATGTTTTATCACCCATCTTAGCAAGTTCGTGTCTTGCCTCCGTGTTGAGTCTTACGATTTTAGAAGATAACACATCTTGTAGCATCTTCGTTGCTTTGTTGATAATTTCCAACTCATCTTGAGCCAATTCAAAAGAAATTTGATTTTCTTGCATACTACTTGTAAGGGTTAAAAGGGTTTAAGCGTACAAAATACATCTCCAAAACGTTTTAAAGCCTCCATTTAGTATCTTTTCTTGCCTACGTAGGCAAGATTATTAGGGCTTATGCAATGTACCATAGACGGCTCGTCTGTGCGCCGAATGGCGAAAAAACGTATATTTTGCAAACTAATACGCGCACAGACGAGCCGTATGTGGTACAAATGGCTCTTTTTCAGTTGGTTACGAGTTTTGCGTAAGTCCTAAATTATAATGTAGCTACAGACTTTCGCGAGAAATCTAATCAAATAACATACAAAAACCTCCTAAGGAATAAACATTAAATAAGATGACCCTCTGTAGCGTAGGCTTTAGCCTGCGTACTACCCTTACGCAGGCTAAAGCCTACGCTACAGAAACTATAGCAGGCGATACTAAGCAGTCAAAATGGTTACCTTATTTTCTACTCGTTCCTAACTTACCAAAAATACCGAAACGCTCCTTCTAGGTACGGGGCTTTTTCACCCCACCAACGCCAAAAAATCTGCATCTGCCCACAGCCATTTGAAATCCGTATCTGTTTTAGCATTAGTTTTATATTCCACAGAGATGGCTATAGCTTTTTGTAGGTAGGCAAGTGCATTTGTTTTGTCTTGTTTCAGGCTGTGTAGGCAGGCAAGATTATACAAAATATTTTCATCATCGGGTTGCAAAGATAACGCTTTGTCAAAAGAAGATTGAGCTTTGTCAAACTCTTCTTGATGTAAATAGGCAACTCCTAAGTTATCCCATGCTTCATGGTAGTCAGGTTTTATCTCTATGGCTTTTTGGTAGGCAAGGATAGCTTGAGCATAATATTTTAATTTACCATACGCAAGTCCCAAATTATT
>JAYTNK010000270.1:0-13109 GCA_043748375.1 Cytophagales bacterium | reverse complement strand
GGTTTAATCCAGCCTGCAGCCCTTATAGGTGGTGGTGTACGTCTTCGTGTATCTGATCGTATGGACATTGGGTTTGAAATAGGTTTGCGCGTATTGTTTACCAATCACATTGATGATGTAGGTGGAAACTATGCAGACTTAGCTGATTTGGATACAGACTTAGCACGCCGTATGGCTGACCGTTCAGCCGAACCTACTGACGCTATGACAGGCAAGACGCGCAATATTGCAGAAGTTGGCGCAGTAGTTGGTGGAGCAGTACCAAATTATGGTGGCTTCCCTCCTTACCCTAATGTAAGAGGACAAGGCGGAGTAGCAGACGGCTACTCACGTTTGGGTAGTTATGGATTGAAAGGCGACAAACGCGGATTAGGAGGTGGACAACGTAATGATGTATATGTTACAACAGGTTTCCAACTAAATTACATCCTTACCAGCAAACGTCACCCACGCTACTCAGGCAATTAATAATAGCACGGTTGTTGCTAACTTTATACAAAACGACTTGTAGGCAATATTATGCACTTACAAGTCGTTATTTCTAAACCTTAAAACAGAATAACTACTACCAATGTATATGAAAAAAGTTCTTCTAACTTGTATTGCTGGACTTACCTTGTTGGTGAGTGGGCAAGACACGTTCGCACAAAGCGATAAAACCCTCGCTCGCGACGCACAAATGACTATGAAATATAAGGAGTATGCTACTGCTATAGACCTTTATGAAAAGCTATTGCAGAAATCTCCTGAGAATCCTGAATACAATTACCAACTTGGTATTTGTTATTTGAATGTTCCTGCAAAAAAAGGAGCAAAAGACAAGGCGTTCAATCTATTGAACAAAGTGTACGCACAAAATGCTAACTACACCCCAGACTTGGAATTTTACCTTGCGCAAGCGTATCATTATAAATATAATTTTGATGAAGCTAAATCACACTACCAAAAAGCTAAAGGAAACTATGAGCGTTTGAAAAGTGATATAGAAAGCAATGCAAAGCTGAAAGGAAAGGAAAAAGAAACTAAAAAAGCTGATGCAGACGCTAAAGCAAAATTAGCCGAAAAACGCATTGAAGAGTGTTCAAATGGCAAAGAGGTTGAAATGATGCCTATTCAAGCATCTGTAGAAAATTTAGGCTCTGGTATAAATACCGAATTCCCTGAATACTCACCTATTATCCCAAAAGATAGCTCATTCATGCTATTTACATCGCGTCGTGCTGATACAAAAGGTGGAAAGCGTGATTTGGGAGATGACCACTATTTTGAGGATATTTATATGGCAAAGCCGACTGGTGGAAAATGGGGCGGTAGCGCACCTATTAATATCAATGAAAAATTTCATGATGCAGCAGCAGATGTATCTAGCGATGGCAAAACCCTTTATATTTATCGCGATAGCCCTAAAACAAAGGGGGATATCTATGTATCAAAATTTGATGATGCCAAAAAGATTTGGGGAGAGCCTAAAAAATTAAATGCTAACATCAATACTAAATATAAAGAAACGGCTGTGTGTATTTCTGATGATGGCAATACACTTTACTTTGTAAGTGACCGCCCAGGCGGAAAGGGTGGTTTAGATATTTATGCCAGCAAAAAAGAAGGGAGTGACTGGGGAGTAGGCAAGCCACTTGATGAACTTAACACAGCTTATGATGATGATGCACCTTTCTTATCTTTTGACCAAAAAGCTATGTATTTTAGCTCAAAAGGACATAATTCAGTAGGCGGGTATGATATATTCAAATCGGTGAAAGAAGGTGACAAGTGGAGCAAGCCTAAAAATATGGGTATGCCTATCAACGGACCTGAAGATGATGTTCACATGGTATTGACAGAAGATAACAAACGTGGATTTTACGTGTCATCAAATGATGGCGGCTTTGGCGATAAGGATATTTATGTGATAACTGCACCTAAACTTAGCCTTGCTAAATTGGATAAAAGTGGTTTGAAAATTACTAGCCCGAAAAAACCCGAAATTGACGTAAAAGCACCTGAGTTTGCATTCAAAGTAAATTACGACTATGACAAAAGTGCATTGCGCAAAGAAGCTGTTACTTCTTGCGAAAGCCTTTTGAAATATCTAACTGAAAACCCTACGGTACGTGTAGAAGTAAGTGGACACACTTGCGACATTGGTTCAAAAGATTATAACCAAACACTATCTGTACAACGCGCTAAAGCTGTAGCAAACTATATGATAGAGCGCGGTGTAGATGCTAACCGCATTGTAGTACAAGGTTACAATTTTGAAAAAAATGCAGTAGAAAATAAAACGGAAAAAGAGCGTGCTTTGAACCGCCGTACAGAATATCAAGTAATAAAAAAGTAATTTTATATCTAATAAAAAAGACACGCTTTGAGAAAAGCGTGTCTTTTTTTATAATTATACCCAAACTTGCCTACCAAAACAGCAGGGTAGGCAAGCATGTTAATTGTATTGTACAACACAACTTGCCTACCAAAACAGCAGGGTAGGCGAGCATGTTAATCGTACTGTACACCACAACTTGCCTGCCAAAACAGCAGAAAGTATATCAGCTTGGGAATTTGTGCAACAAGTATTTTTGGTTCTCAGAAAGTTATGATGGATTTTGCTTGCTATCCCGCGATTTTAATCGCGGGGAGTGTATTATTTACAAGCTAAAGCATGGATTTTAACTGATTTACAAACGGTTTTATCCAATAAACTCTACTTTGCGTAATCTGAGACGATAAAATATGAATCCCACCCAAATAGTAAGTAACGCGAATAAAGCTAAAATATAAGCTAAATACTCGATCGGTTTGCCTCCTTGCGAGCGATTGATGAGCCATATCTTGATCATGAGAAACACTAAAAAGCAATTCAAAATAATAGCCAAAAAATGTACCCAAGATTGTAGCACTTCACGCAGGTTGTCGCGTGAATCTGCATCTTTCAACCAGAAATCACGTTGTGGCAACGCTAATTTACTTAGAGGATACTTGCCTACCAACTGCACTGCAGCCGAGATAAGCAGGTTTAAGAGTATAAAAAAGCCTGCGCTTGCATAAAAGAATAAAGCAGGCTCTATACGAAATAAGGCACGTCCTTGAGTATCGCTGTAAAGCATCACCATTTTACTATCATTGGTTATCTCGTAATAGACAACACCCAAAGAGGCAATAAATAAGCACATCGAAACGGCTTTAAAAAAACGAATAACGCGTAACATAGAAGTTTTTTTGCAAAGAAACACTTTTTTTTGCTATTCTAATCGAAAAATGGCTGTAGTTTTTAAAACTATAGCCATTTTCTGCGAATTTTCTAATAAAATAGAAACTGAGAAGGTTTGAAAAATTACTTGGTTTTTGCCGTTACATTGATGGTAAGTTCCACATCATTGTAAATAGCACGGTCGCCTAAACCCTCAAAGAAAGAAGCTGAACCATACTGAATATCATATTTGGTACGGTCAAATGTAAGTTTAGCTTTAGCGGTTACAGTTTTGCCTGTCTGCAAAACATAGACTTTGAATGTTACGGGAGCTGTTTTTTCTTTGATGGTAAGGTTGGCTACCACCTCATATCCTTCGCTTTTGTCATCTGCCATTTCAGCCATCATAGAAGTACCTTCAATAGCTTTAGCAGAAGTTATGATAAGGCTTGCCGTTTTGTGCTTTTCCACACTAAAAAAATCGCTACTTTTTAAGTGCCCAAGGAGTTTTTTGTTCGTCCCAGCATCTTTAATGTCGGTACAGGTAATGGAGTTCATGTCTATTTCAAAACTACCACTTTTTAGCTTTTTTTTGTCCATAGTAACTTCACCACTTTTAAGGAGAACATCTCCCTCATGTTGTCCCGTTACTTTTTTGGCAAGCCAATGTACTTTGCTGTCTGTAAGCAAAACAATAAATTTTTCTTGTGGTTGAACAAACCAAGTAAAGGCTGAAGCCATCATAACTACAGCCAAGGTAGCGAGTAATTGTATTTTGCGCATAGGTATAAAAAATAAAATGGTTTTTAATTAACTTTAAATTAAACTGTTAAAGAGCGGTAAAAGTGTGCTGAAAATCGGATTTAACAGAAATATAACAAAAAAACGCCTTGCTAATTTAAAACCAGGCTGTAGATAAGTGCTTTTTCGATTTACAAAAAGATTTATTAACTTGCACCAAAATACATATTTCCCTTATGCTTAAAGCTCAAACACAACTCTCAGGCAGTTCTCAAATACATACACATACATTTGCGCCCAAACATGACTTTGATTGGGATTGTAAAGTTGTGAATACCCATACTTTTCATATCATTCGTGGTGGATTGTGTTATACAGCCGAAGTACTGAAGGCTGACTACGCTACTAAAAGTTTTACCTTATTGGTGAATAAACTACGCTTTGAAGTGCAACTACAAGATAAATTTGATTTGCTATTGGCACAAATGGGCATGGATAAATCTGCCACGCAAAAAATAGGAAGCCTGAAAGCCCCTATGCCTGGCTTGCTTATTGATGTCAAAGTAGTAGAAGGACAAACTGTGCAAAAAGGCGACACTTTATTGGTATTGGAGGCTATGAAAATGGAAAATGTACTAAAAGCACCTACTGATGCGATTGTAAAGACTATTAAAGTGCGTAAGGGCGAAAATGTAGAGAAAAATCAAGTACTGATAGTGTTTGGGTAGGCAAGGCAAAACTGAATTACTTCTTAACTTAAAATTGTAAAAAAACGCTATGGTAGGCATTATCATGGGCAGCACATCAGACTTAAAAGTGATGCAAGATGCTGCCGATATTTTAACTGAATTTCAAATTCCTTTCGAGATGAGTGTTGTTTCTGCACATCGTACGCCATTGCTTATGGTCGAATATGCGCAATCTGCCGTAGCCAGAGGGCTTAAGGTAATCATAGCAGGAGCGGGAGGCGCAGCGCATTTACCAGGTATGGTGGCTTCGCTTACACCCTTGCCTGTAGTGGGTGTGCCTGTAAAATCAAGTAATTCTATAGATGGCTGGGATTCGATACTCTCTATTTTACAAATGCCTAATGGTGTGCCTGTGGCTACTGTCGCGCTTAATGCCGCTAAAAACGCGGGCATTTTGGCGGCTCAAATTATAGGTAGCTTTGTACCTGAAGTACAAACCCGCCTGCTTGCCTACAAACAACAATTAGCAGAAAAAGTAATTGAAGACGCTTCAAGTAATGGCGCGTTCTCTAATTGGAACAAATAAAAATCACTCAATGCAATTGCATTGAGTGTCAAACTAAACCCCATTATTTTGATGCTTTTTGGGGACTCTGACGGGGATCGAACCCGCTACCTACGGTACCACAAACCGTCGCTCTAACCGGATGAGCTACAAAGTCCTTGTAGTTATGGGTGCAAAGGTAGTGTTTGATTTTGAAACTTCCAAATATTTAGGCAAAAATTTTTTTTTTAATTTTGGGATATAAAAACTTCGAAAGTGAGTGTTTAATCTATGTCAGGAACGAAAATTAAATAAGTTGATAATTTCACTCACGCGAACAAAAGCGCGGTAATAGATGCTTACAGCATGACTAAACAATGTCATCTTATTTTCTACTCGTTCCTAACACGACATAACAGCCTATTTCCTCACATAAAACCAAAAGCCAATACGCAAGATGAGAAACAATATCCAAGCATAAAACATAGCAGAAGAGTCTATATATGTTCTTTGTATGCTTACATAAAAAGACGCTCCTGCTTGTACCAAAGGCGCGCTTCGTTCTATGGTTATCCAAGCAAAATGCTCGCCTGCCTTGCCTGTAGAAGCAGGAAAGCTTATGTTTGTGTGGCTTTCTGTCCAAGACTCTTCGGAATCATGTCCTTGTTCTGTCCAAAGCATATCTTCATAATAAGCTGTGGCTTCGTTTTCGGAATCAACTATGACCGTTTTTACAAACATTTCTATATTATCTCTGCCAAAAGGAATAGCACCAAAAGAAGCTTCTACACGAACTTCGTAATTTGCTCCCCATGAACCTGACATCCATTTAGGACTATAAAACTCTAAATGCTCGCCATTAGCTTTAGTACTGTCATATTCATCTACCATGTATCCATCTTTTACATCAAATCGATACTCAGCAACTTGCGATTGTGTACAACCTCCACCCATGTACAACAAAAAAAACAGCCATGCTAAAGCACGTGAAACGCTCAGGGCAAATTTCATTCGTTTTTGGGTAATTCCTTTTTGATGAACTTTAGCATTTTCTTGAAAAGCCTCTGTTACTTCTAAAAACTTTTTCGGCATAGCCACTGTGTAGGCACTTTGGTCTGCCAAAAGTTCATTGTTTTCTGTAAGTGGAATTTCTAAACTGTATTGATTGCCTGCACTTTCATAAAGCCAGAAATACTTTGATTTTGGGGTAGTAGCCTCTCCTTGTTGCAGGCTCATGAAACCAAATTGCGTAATGGGATATGTTCCGCCTTGATTTTGAAAGTCAGCAAATTGGTTAGCTTCTACTTTGGGGATTGTTTTGTCGGTTGCTTCAAACGGCAGACTGAACCAAAAACCTGTTTTATCTTCTATCAGGTAGGCGTATTCGTTTGCTTCGGTACGCAAAATCCACTCTGTATAAGTCCAAGCTGTACGTGTGTAACCGCTTTCTTCAGAGTTAGAAAAGTACTCATTGTAGTCGAGTTTCCAAACATTGCCACCCACAATTTGATAGCGTTTTTCATGTAGGTTGCCCCAAAAACCAATTTCTAAAGAGGCGCGGGAAGTAAACATAAGGTGATTTATTTATGGTTGCACTTACGCATTGAGTGAGTAATAGCGCAAATATAAACAAGAAATTTAACTGTTCCGTTTTTTCAAGTGAGCTAATTGCGATAAATGAGCCGAATAAGCCGTTACTTGGCGCATAATCGCCATAATTTTTTTATCTTTGCACTATGAAAAAAAGTAAATACCCACGTTTAGACAATATTACCATTCAAGGCGTGGCAGCCGAAGGCAAGTGCCTTGCAAGACACGAGGATAGGGTTATTTTTATTGATGGGCAACGAGTTGCTCCCGAAGATGTGGTCGATTTGCAGATAATAGGCAAGCGCAAAAACTATTGGGAGGCAGTGCCTGTGGCTTTTCATAGCCTTTCGCCTGCACGTGTTGAGCCGTTTTGCAAGCATTTTGGCACGTGTGGCGGTTGCAAATGGCAACATCTTGCCTACGATTCACAACTTGCCTACAAACAGCAACAAGTTGTGGACGCGCTCACGCGGATAGGCAAGGTTGCCTTGCCTGCCGTAACCCCTATCTTGCCTGCCCCTACTGGGCAATATTATCGTAATAAATTAGAGTTTACGTTCTCGAATCGGCGTTGGAAAATGCAAGACGAAGAGGAGGACTTGCCTACCTCCGCACTTGGGTTTCACGTAGGGGGGCATTTTGATAAAATATTGCCACTTGAGCATTGTTATTTGCAACCCAATCCCTCGAATGATATTCGCCATGCATTTGAGGCGTATGCGTTTGAATCGGGTTTGCCATTTTATGATTATAGGTCGCATGAAGGTTTTTGGCGCAATGTGGTTATTCGCACTGCCAATACAGGGCAGGCAATGGTGATGCTTATTGTGGCAAGACCAAACGAAGAGGCATTGCAGAGCGTAATGCAAACTTTGATAGCCAAATTTCCGCAAGTTACCTCGTGGTACTACCTCATCAACCCTAAAATGAATGACACGTACAACGATTTACAGCCCGTTCATTATGATGGATTGCGTTATGTAGAAGAAACCATGCCTGCTTTGACAGGGCGCGAACTTACTTTCAGAATAAGCCCAAAGTCTTTTTTTCAAACTAATTCAGCCCAAGCCATCCAACTCTATAAGTTGGCAGGCGAGTTGGCAGATTTGAAAGGAACAGAAATTGTATATGACCTTTACACAGGAACAGGCACTATCGCTTGTTTTGTGGCTGGTAAAGCAAAAAAAGTAGTAGGTATTGAATATGTACCCGAAGCGATAGAAGACGCTAAAGTGAACACCACTATTAATAAAATATCAAATACCCGATTTTATGCAGGTGATATGAAGGAGTTGCTGAAGCCTGCTCTTTGGGAAGCGGAAGGCAAACCCGATGTAGTTATAACAGACCCGCCTCGTGCAGGTATGGATTTGCCCGTTACAGAGGCATTGTTGGTACTCGCGCCCAAAATTATCGTGTATATAAGTTGCAATCCCGCTACACAAGCCCGTGATGTGGCTATATTAAGCGCAAAATATGACGTAGTCGCTGTTCAGCCTGTCGATATGTTTCCGCACACACACCACGTAGAAAATATAGTTAAGTTAATATTGCGATAATTTTTTAAATGAAAAAAGTTCTTAGCAAGTTATGATGGATTTTGCGTGCTACCTGCGACTAAAATCGTGGGGAGCGTATTTCCGTATAAATCTTAGAAAAACCATAAAAAACTAATTGTTTTATGAAAACAATCAATCCAAAAGACGTGAGCGTACCCGCTTTTCACGCGCTCATGTTGGGTGCTATCGCACCACGTCCTATCGCTTTTGCAAGTACTATAGATGCGCAAGGAAACGTGAACCTTAGCCCTTTTAGTTTTTTCAATGCGTTTGGCGCAAACCCGCCACTTTTGATATTCTCGCCTGCCCGCCGTGTACGCGACAATACCACCAAACACACGCTTGAAAATGTACGCGAAGTACCTGAAGTAGTTATCAATGTGGTGAATTACGCCCTCGTTCAGCAAATGTCGCTCACCAGCACCGAGTATGACAAAGGTATAAACGAGTTTACAAAAGCAGGTCTAACCGAAGTAGCTTCTACGTTGGTAAAGCCTCCACGCGTCTTGGAATCGCCCGTTTCGTTTGAGTGTAAGGTTTTGCAAGTGATAGAAACAGGCAGTGAAGGGGGCGCAGGCAATTTGATTATTTGTGAAATTATGTTGGCTCATGTGAACGAAGCCATTTTAGATGAACGAGGTGTTATTGACCCTCAGAAAATAGACCTTGTGGCACGATTAGGAGGCGATTGGTATTGTCGCGCAAGTGGTAACGCGCTGTTTGAAGTAGAAAAGCCATTGGTAAAAAAAGGTATTGGTATCGACCAAATGCCCGAAAAAATACGTCTTAGTACTACGCTTACAGGCAATGACCTTGGTAAACTCGGTAATGTAGAACACTTGCCTACCCCTGAAGAACTGCAAGCCTTCAAACAAAGTGCCGACTTTCAAGAAATTATGTCGCAGGCAAGTTCCTTCCTTTTCGAAACCCATACACCTCAAGTGGATTTCGCGCATACAATAGCCCAACGATACCTACAGGCAAATCAAGTAGATATAGCTTGGAAAGTACTATTAACACTTGAAATTAGAACAAATAATACTAAATAATTGTTAAAAAGTTATGGCGGAGTGGCTAAATATCATATCCTCCATAACTTTCTAAGCATTTTTTATTCAAATAGCCACGTGTACATTTTTTTAAATTCTGTACACCAAAAAACTTCATTATGCCGTCCTTTATCGCGTAAGGCTACACGCATATTTGTATCAGCCATACCTGCATGATGCAAAGCCCAATACATACCTTGCAAACTACTACCCATATAACGGTTTTCAGTTTTACTACCTGATACGTACACTTTGTGATGGGGATTAATATGGTGTTGCACAAAATCATAAATACCTCTATTAAACCATAGAGAAGGCGATAACGCGCCAGCTTTTCCAAAAACATCGCCTCGTTGTACAATGCCTTGTAAGGCTAAAAGCCCGCCTAAAGAACTGCCCAAAAGCGCGGTGTGTGCTGGGGTAGGCAAGGTTTTGAAATGCGTATCTATAAATGGCTTCAAGGTGTCGGCTATAAAATCTACATATTTGTGGGCATCATGCCCATATTCTCGGATACGATGCCCACCTCCGTTGGCTATTCCTACTACTATAGCTCCATAATCCTTTTTTTTGTGCAAATTATTCAATGTTTTATCGATTTTCCATTCTCTTTGGAATGCGGTAGCTTCATTGAATAAGTTTTGCCCATCTTGCGCATAAATAACGGGGTATCTTTTGTTGGAGTTGTCATAATCGGGAGGCAAGTACAAATAAATAGTGCGATGCCTGTCGAATTGTGGCATATAAAAATCAGTATGCAAGATGTGCACGTTGTTACTGGCTGTAAATGGCTTCATACTAAATAAAACAAATTTTTGAAAAAGTATGTTCCATCTCCAAATTGCACAAGTCTTTGCTTTTTGTAATAATTTACCTATCTTTGTGTATGGGCATTCAATTTGAGCTTTTCCCTGATTATCCGCGTCTTGCGTACACACCTCCTGTGCCGCCTCCCTCTGAATGGGATTGGCTACAGGAGGCGTGGGACACTTTGTATTACCCTGAAGAAAATGACAATTATATTGTAATTTGCGCCTTAACAGGTGATAAGTTAAATCATTATAGTGATGAAAGAGGGACTCGTATGAATGCTGAGTCGCTTCTCAAAAGTCAGGAAGCCACTCTCGAAGAAGAGCATGCTGAAAAAGAACTTGCTCAATCGCTTCTCAAAAGTCAGCAGGTTGCTCTCGAAGAGGAACGTACCGAAAAAGAGCGTGAACGTACTGAAAAAGAGCTTGAACGTATCGAAAAAGAGCTTGAACGTGCTATGAGGCAAAAAATGGAGGCAAAACTTGCCAAGATAGAAAACCAACTCGCTCAAGAACGAGAAGAGGCGCAAAAGAAAATAGCCATGTTGCAAGGGGAGTTTGAAAAAATGACTGAACAATGGAAAAAATAATAGACTTCCTGCGAAAGTACTTTTTTCCTCTCTCAAAATGGAGAGAAGGCAGGGTGTGAGGCTTCTAAAAAACGCTTTTGCAAGAAGTCTAATAATACTTTTAATATTATCATAATACAACCATTACATAAAAATGACCATTCAAAACCTTTCTTTAGAAGCCTTAGCGCGTGAATATGGCTCGCCATTGTATGTATATGACACCAGCAAAATGTTAGAAAAACTGACCTTATTGCGCGAGTCTTTTTCGGGTGTAAAGCTGAAAATAAAATATGCTATGAAAGCATTAAACAATGTTTCTATTTTGCGTTTTTTCAAACAGCAAGGCACAGGCGTTGATTGTGTGTCGATTCAAGAAGTTCATTTAGCCTTGTATGCGGGATTCTTGCCTGCCGAAATTATTTTTACGCCTAATTGCGTAGCGTTCAGTGAAATACAAGAAGCAGTAGCATTAGGGCTTATTATTAATATTGACAACATTTCTATTCTCGAACAATTTGGGCATGAGTATGGGGCAAGTGTGCCTTGTTGTATCCGCCTCAACCCGCATTTGATTGGAGGTGGTAATAGCAAAATCCAAGTAGGGCATATAGATTCGAAATTTGGTATTTCTATTTTGCAAATGAGGCATTTGCATCGAGTTATCCAAACAAACAATATCCATGTGAACGGTCTTCATGTGCATACGGGTTCGGACATTTTGCAACCCGAGGTTTTTCTGCAGGGAGCAGAAATCATTTTTGATATTGCACGCGAGTTCCCTCATTTGCAATTTATTGATTTTGGGAGTGGGTTCAAGGTCGCCTATCGCGAAGGCGATGTTACTACTGATATGGAAGATTTGGGTCAAAAACTAAGTCTTGCCTTCCAAGAGTTTTGTACAAGCTATGGCAGGGAATTGGAGATTTGGTTTGAGCCTGGCAAGTTTTTAGTAAGTGAATCTGGCTACTTGTTGGTAAGTGTCAATGTAGTAAAACAGACTCCTGCGAGCGTATTTGTAGGGGTAGATTCTGGCATGAACCATCTTATTCGCCCTATGTTGTATGACGGTTATCATGAAATAGTTAATCTCTCAAATCCTGAAGGCAAGGCGCGTATTTATAGTGTGGTGGGGTATATTTGCGAAACAGACACTTTGGGTAGCGACCGCAAACTTGCTGAAGTGCGGGAAGGTGATATATTGGCTATCAAAAATGCAGGCGCGTATGGATTTACAATGGCTTCCCAATACAATGCCCGTTTTCGCCCTGCCGAAGTAATGATTCACGCAGGCAAGGCGCATCTTATTCGTAGTCGTGAAACTATAGAAGATATTTTGCGCAATCAGGTAGAAAGTGTTGTTTTTTAACTTTTTCTACCAAAATCTGCGGGAATTTCGCCCCAATATTCGGTAGCCCACTTTAACAATAGATTGGTGTACGTGTTGTCTTGTAACCACTTTTCAGCGCGTACTACAAAATCTAAAACCTCTTCAGTATTTTTATTTTTAACTAATTTTGTACGGGCAGTCTTTGCCTTTACCCACGCGAGGGCAGTTTTAGAATCTGAATAGATAGGCAACGTGCTATTTTGTTTTTGGAGGTACGCGATGCCATGCACGATAGCCAAAAACTCGCCTACGTTGTTTGTTCCCTCCTCAAATTTACGATGGAACATCACTTCTTTGGTGCGCGTGTAAACGCCTTTGTACTCCAAAACGCCTGGATTACCGCTACACGCCGCGTCTACTGACAAACTTTCTATGATAGGTTGCCCCACCCAAATGGGAATGGCAATTTTCGGTGTTTCCGTAGCCGCAAGTGTGTCTTTTTGCCCTAAATAGCCTTGATAACCGCCACGAAACATCTGCTCGGCAAGCTCGCGCGTGGGAAAGCCTTTGAACCTTGCCTGTGGATAGTTTTTTATTTGGGCTTCGCAATCTTTCCAATTGTCAAAAACGCCTATCTCACGTCCTTGCCAAACTACATAATACTTTCTCACTTGTGAAATATTAAATTAATATTATTGTTTTGTTTTAGTAAAAAACATTTTTGCAAGAAGTTTACAAAATTTTATGCCTGTTTTGGTAGGCAAGATGTTTGTTATATGCCTTTATTTACGCCCTTGCCTCCCCGTTTTAAACACCAACAACTTGTCAGTTGTTAGTGTCGAAAGATAAGGGTATAGGACTTTCGCTTGTTGCCTTTTTAACCTTTCTCCAAATGCCCATCTTGTAGATTTTTTGCCCAAATCCCCCCATTTTATATGGGGCTATTCGTAAATTAAACCCCTCAAGGGGTTTTTTGCCTTTTGTAGAACCTCTTTAGAGGTTCAATTTTGAATAGCCCCCCATAAAATGGGGGGAAAGCGAAAGT
>JAYTNK010000269.1:0-5052 GCA_043748375.1 Cytophagales bacterium | reverse complement strand
GGAGGAAGTGCTTGCTCAAGCGGTTCAGAAATTGGCTCACATGTATTGCGTGCTATTGGGGTAAATAAGGAGCGTTCCCATGTACGTTTTTCTTTCAGCCGTTACAATACTAAAGAAGAAGTGGATTATACCGTTGAAAAATTAAAAGAAATGTACCCTGTTTTAGTTTAGCTTAGGAATGTAAATTAAATAAGCTGATATTTTCTAACGTACTCTTTTCGGGGCGATATTCTGAAAATGGTACGCTATTAAAGCCAGTTCGTAACGGGGTTGTTTAGTTGAATTTTTCGGTAGTAAAAAACGCGTATTTTGGCGTGAAATGAGGCAGATTTTGCAGTCGTAGCAGGTCGCTACAACGAAAAATCTAACGAAATTACAAACCAAAAGATGTTTTTTAACAACGGATACAGTTCAACTAAACAACCCCAACGTTAAAAACAGGTTTGTCAAGGTCTAATGACCATTGACAACCTGTTTTTGAACGTTGTCAATGATTGTTAGACCTTGAAAAGCGTTAAATAGCCACTTTATTTAATAACCGTCCCTTACTCAAGTTGTGATTATTTTCTTACTTGCAGCGACAAACTTTTTTTTAAGTTGGGCATATTCAATTTTTTCTTTGGCTACATATACTATACCTAAGTGTTGTAGGCAAGGAATGCCCTGCTTATCAAAGAATAGATTTTTATGTAGTCGATACAATTCGCGTAGCCTTCTTTTTATCCAATTTCGGTCTGTCGCAAGTTTAAAATTTCGCTTTGAAACTGAAAAGACGACCTGCGTAGGAATAGCATCAAGCAAGGTTTTTCGCTTGAATATCAATTTAAAAGGAAACAGAAATGCGCTTTCACCTTTGGTAAAAAGCTCTTTGATAGCTACTTCATGGCATAGTTTTTCAGCCTTGGGCAATGTGAAGTCGGGCTTAATTTGCATATTGCAAAACTACATTATATTTTTATAGGGAACAAACATGAACGAAAAATTGCTCGTAGAAAATCTGGAAAAGTATATACCTGCAAAGGCAATTCCTTTTGTTGTAAAACACCTTTGCGCACAAGACACCCTGCTTAAAATCACACCAAAACGCAAACGGGTAGAGGCTACCTACTCATCGCCTCGCCTGCCACTCAATAGGCACACCATTACTATCAATAATGATCTAAACGAATACGCATTTTTGTTCACACTCATGCACGAAATTGCACACATGAAAGTACGGATTGCGCATCAACACAAACCTACGCCAAAACCGCACGGCTACGAATGGAAATCAATTTTTAGCACTATTCTATTAGAAATTATGGACTGCTTTCCATCAGATATAATCATTGCCATAGAAAATCATATACAAGACGTTGCAGCGGCTACTTGTAGAGATAAAAATTTGTACAAAACGTTTCGCCAATATGACAAAGAAACCGCTATTTATTTAGATGATATACCTATATTGAGCTTTTTTAAGATAAAGGGGGATATACATACGTTCCAAAAAATCAGCAAAATAAGAAAAAATTTTATGTGTATAGAAATATCCTCAAAACTTAGGTACAGAGTTAGTGGTTTAGCCATAGTAGAAAAAATAGATGCTTAGAAAGTTATTAGACTTCTTGCGAAAGTGTTTTTTAGAAGCCTCACACCCTGCCGTCTCTCCATTTTGAGAGAGGGAAAAGGTACTTTCGCAGGAAGTCTATTTTTGACTTATGCAAGCATTTTTCGCTACTCCAAAATTATATGCCTATTGAGTAGCAGATACTACTCACAGTCGCTCAAAAATGAAATGCGCCTTTCTAATAACAATATTACACAAAAAATAATTTAAAAATGCCATTTAAGATATTACTACTTATCCTTTTATCTTTATTGTGCTACAAAAAAGTGATAGCGCAAACATACACACGCGACCTCAACGCTCTTTTTCAAAAATGCAAACAGACTCGCTTAGATAGTGCACACAGGCTTATTGTAAGTTTTTTGCGCAAACATGAAGTGTCTTTTGTACGCAAAAAAGAAGTGATACAAACACCCAAGAAATTTTACAAGTTCTGCGATGAATTTAGAGAAATATGCAACCAAAATCAGCACCAAGCTTTGCTACGAAGACTCAAAATCATAGCGCTAATCGACAAACTAAAATATCAAAAAGCTACCCTTCCAACAGTAGAAAAGGCTTTTTACAAACTATTTGATGAATTAGTGGAGGCGCAAGATTATTCTGCTGCTTTGAGTTGTTTGTTAGAATTAGGATTGATTCAAGGCGTTTACAATCAGAATCTACAGGCAATCAAAATCTTGTTTTTTGCAGAAAAATTTGCAGAAAAGCACCATCTCCTAAAAGATGTTGCTATGCAATCGGTTTTAAAAACAATCGGCTACTACTTGTGGGAGTTCGATATATCGGCACTGTCTATTCAATATTTCAAAAAATCACTTGAAACAACATTTTCTCTGCGCGACGACTCTCTCATTGTCTTGAACGGTATAGGCATCAACTATCAAAAGCTTCATGACTTTAAACAATCTAATCAATATTTTCAAGCAGGCGCAAGGTTTGCACAACACATCGGCAATCATTTATTTGGCATTATTATCAAAGGCAATATAGCGGTTAATTTATTCAAAACAGGCAACTTAGACCAAGCATACGCATACGCGGAACAAGACAAAAACGCCAGCTTGGAAGAAAAAATCTGGGAAAATGCGGTGGGTGCTATGTATTGGCTCGTACAAATAGAACTCAAGCGTAATAATTTTGCCCATGCTAAAATCTTATTAGACTCACTTGACGCGGTGGTAGGCAAGACAAATGACAAACGTTTCGTAGCGCAACGGAGGCAGAAAGAAGCCACTTATTTCTACTATCAAGCTTTAAAGAACACTGAAAAGTCCTTGCTTGCCTACCAAGAATTTGTACGCTATGATTCGCTCTTTCAAGCGTATGCGAATAAAAATAAAATTTCAGAGCTGAAATTAATGGCAGATGTGCAACTATATACACAGGAAATGGAGAATAAAAACAAGGAAAAACAACTTATAAGCATTTTATTTGGATTAACTATCATAGTATTGTTACTGATTATAGCAGGGTTAGCATGGCATTTTTATCGAAAAGTAAAAAAAGCAGAGCAAAATAATCTTAGGCAAGCACAGGAAATTAAGACCTTAAAACAACAATTATTTGAACAAATAGCCGATATAAACCAACAAAATACAGGATTAAAAGATGTTATTATACATGCAACACTTGAGAATGAACATGAAACGCTTGAATTTGATACCGAAAAGTTAGAGGTGAAAAAAGAAGATATACAGTTTTTACGCAATTTTAATCTCACTCAAAAAGAACAATGGAAAGCATTTAAAACATCTTTTCTAAAAGTCTATCCTATGTTTGAACAAGACCTTGCTACAAAAATGGACACGATTTCACAAGCAGAACTTCGTCTAATGATGTTGCACAAACTCGGATTAAATAGCCATGAAATCAGCAAAACGCTCCTCATATCAGCCGAGAGTGTTCGAACAGGCAAGTATAGACTTTACAAAAAACTGGGTATCAGTTCGGCAGAAGAATTAAATAAAATGCTGTAAGAAACTAACTTAAAATTACAAAAGAGGCAATGAATACAGACGAACAATATATGCGTCGCGCCCTCCAAATAGCCACATGGGGGGCAGGCAAGGTAGCCCCTAATCCGATGGTTGGTTGCGTGATAGTTGCTCAAAATCGGATAATAGGAGAGGGTTGGCATCTTGCCTACGGGCAACCTCATGCGGAAGTAAACGCAGTGCAAAGTGTAAAGCCAATAGATGCATGGTTGTTGCCTCAAAGCACTTTTTATGTAAGCCTTGAGCCTTGTAATCATACAGGCAACACGCCTCCTTGCACCGAATTATTGCTTCAAGTACGTCCAGCGCGCGTATTCGTGGCAAATCTTGACTGCAATCCGCTTGTGGCAGGCAAGGGCATAGCTTGTTTGCGCGAAGCAGGCATCACGGTTGAGGTGGGTGTTTTGCAAAAAGAAGGTGAGGCATTAAACAGGCGTTTTTTCACCTATCATACCCAAAAACGCCCCTATATCATACTTAAATGGGCTATGACTGCTGACCATTTTATAGCCCGCTCCGACTACTCTTCTAACTGGATTAGCTCCCCACAAGCACGCCAACTCGTACATCAATGGCGCACAGAAGAACAAGCCATCATGATTGGTATGCGGACGGCTTTGCACGACAATCCCACCCTTACTGTACGCGATTATGTGGGCAGAAACCCTATACGTATATTGGTAGGCAAGCCAGACCGCTTGCCTGCCACCGCTCATATTTTTAATGATGAGGCTGAAACTATCCATTGTAATGGCTCGCTTTCAACTATTATGCAAGACTTATACCATCAACGTATTATTTCGGTATTGGTAGAAGGGGGAGCTATGCTCCTCAATAGCCTATTGTCTGAAGGATTTTTTGATGAGCTTCGAGTTTTCCAAAACCCTGCCATAACTTTTGGCACAGGCATCCCTGCACCTCAAGTGCAGGGCGTTTTGGTGCATGAGGAGCAGATTTCAAAAAATATTTTGCGTATTTTCAAAAAAAATTAAACAAAATAAACAACTTATTGTTTTGCTAAACTTGTCTACCAGTACCTATGTTATATAATTAGCAAGAATAATATTTTGTTTAATTTATTGCGTAAAAAGCTAAACAAAACATATATGCTTCATTTTCAATTATTTAACCGTTTGCTAGTAATTAAACCGCATTAAAAGGCTGTACAGCATTGTTAAACAACAGTTTTAAAAAAAATATATGTAAAAATTTGGAAGTTTGTTTAATCTTATCTAACTTTGGCTAAACAAAACAAACAAAACAAACAAAACAAACAAACAACTCACATGGCTACGCTGGAATATAGTACTTTCAATCAAATGTCTAAAACGTTGCGCCCTTTTGCCCTCAAACTTACAAAAGATACAGATGACGCAAACGATTTACTGCAAGAAACCCTGCTCAAGGCATTCACTAACCGCGATAAATTTAATGTAGGCACAAACC
>JAYTNK010000268.1:0-3541 GCA_043748375.1 Cytophagales bacterium | reverse complement strand
GGAAGAATGAAGGTTTCCGAAGCCTTAGATAGCAGTTCGAATCTGCTTGCGGCGACAAAAGCCTGTTTACATATCGTAAACAGGCTTTTCGGCGTATGTGAGCGGATTTTGCTATTTTTTATTTGGCTACTTGTCCTTGAAACAAATCCATAAACAATTCTTCAAGTTTTCCAACCGCCTTTATTTCTATTTTGAAAGGGAGCGTGGAAATACTTTTAAAGCTAAATCTGGACACATATATTTTTTTGAAACCTAATTTTTCGGCCTCTAAAATACGTTGTTCTATTTTGTGGACGGCGCGAATCTCTCCTCCGAGTCCTACCTCGCCTGCGAAACACGTATAGGCAGGAATAATGGCATCTTCATAAGAGGAAATTATCGAAGCACAGACTGCCAAATCTATAGCAGGGTCTTCTATTTTGAGTCCGCCTGTAATATTCAAGAAAACGTCTTGCGCACCCAATCGGTAGCCTCCGCGTTTTTCTAATACGGCAAGGAGCATATTCAGGCGTTTGCCATCATAACCTGTACTACTTCGTTGTGGAGTGCCATAGCTGGAAACGCTTACAAGTGATTGAATTTCAATGACTAAGGGTCGGTTTCCTTCTATGGTCGCGCCTATGGCAATGCCGCTAATGTCCTCTTCGCGTTGTGAAAGCAAAATTTCAGAAGGATTGCTAACTTCGCGTAATCCATCGCCTAACATTTCATAAATTCCTAATTCGGAAGTAGAGCCGAAGCGATTTTTAGTGGCTCTCAAAATTCTGTAAACCAAATGCCTATCGCCTTCGAATTGTAAAACAGTATCAACCATGTGTTCGAGTACTTTGGGCCCTGCCAAATTGCCATCTTTGGTAATATGACCGATAAGAAAAACGGGCGTACCACTTTCTTTGGCAAACTTCATCAATTCGGCTGTACATTCTCGGACTTGCGACACACTGCCTGCGCCTGACTCGATGAAGGCAGATTGCAGGGTTTGAATGGAGTCAATAATGAGCAAATTAGGTTCAAATGTTTCGACTTGTTTGAATATATTTTGTGTGGCGGTTTCGGTCATGATGTAGCAATTCTCATGCTGTAGTCCAATACGGTCTGCGCGCATCTTAATTTGTTGCTCGCTTTCTTCTCCCGATATGTATAAAATTCGTAAGTCCTCTAATTGTAACGCGATTTGAAGCAGGAGAGTAGATTTGCCTATACCTGGCTCTCCGCCAATAAGTACCAATGAACCTGGCACAATTCCGCCCCCGAGTACGCGATTTAGTTCGTTGTCAGGTGTAATAATGCGTGCTTGCTCAAGCGGATTGATGTCGTGTAAAGCGCGTGGCTTCGTGGCTATTTTTGGTGAGGTAGAGGTACGCCATTCTCCTTTTTTGTCGACTGTATCTTTTTGAATAACCTCCTCTACAAAGGTATTCCACGCATCGCATGAGGGACATTTGCCCATCCATTTAGGCGATTGTGCGCCACAACTTTGGCAGAAATAGGTGGTTTTGGTCTTTGCCATAGTACACAGGTTCTTTTTTGATTTTTGCGCGTTTTCTTTTTGAGTAGCAAACCAAATGTTTTGTTCTTTGTGGGTTGCATCTGCTACTCAAAAAGAAAACCTACTGGTTTTGCTGTAAAGATAGTGATTTTGTGGTGATATTTTTAAGAAAGCGGGCGCGTTTTCTTTTTAATTTTTTGAACACTTGTCAAGGTCTATAAACCATTGGCAACGTTCAAAAACAGGTTGCCTTGTTTTAAACCTTACAAGTTTGTTATTTTCTTCAAAGATTCTTGGCTCTCTGATAATTTTTGTGGAAGTCTGTAGCATCGGGCTTTCAGCCTGCCGTTTGAAGCCTGTTCTACGGTATTGCTCTCCACAAAAATTGTCAGAGAACCTTTTTTTACAGAAACAGAAAATACAGAAGGAATAATTTTTACAACTCCTCTACAATTTTATCAACATCTAAATCAGGCTCATCCTGTTCGTTTTCATCAGGCAGGAGTTTTGACTTCGGTTCGAGGCTTTCTTCTGGTTTTGGCGCGGGTTTTTTCTCTTCTTCTTGAGAGGCTTCAAATACTACAGGCGATAGACGATAAATCAAATGCTGTAGATTGGCTGTTTGCAACCAATACCTACCTGTACCGCTTAAGAGCGTGAATTGGGTTTGGTCTTCATAGTTCATGGCATCTATGAGTTGCATTTTTTTTGTTTCTAGTGTGAGCGTGCTTTCGTAGGCAAGGAGCGAAAATAGGTTAAGGCGAATGGCATCATTTTCCATCTCTTTTTCTATGATTTGACCTTCTCCCCGCAAAAAAATAGTGCCACTGCCTGATATTTTATCTAATTTGAATAACTTTCCTTGCGTAAAATTAACGCTCACGCCTGTATCCAAAAACTTCTGTAATTGTATCCCTTTTCGCGCACAAAGAAAAGCACCCGTTTGAAAAATGATAGTGTTTTCTTGTAATTCGTCTAGTACTATAGGCACTACTAAACCGCCATGTGTGGTTGTAAAGCCTACTTTGCGTATATATTCGCTTGGGTTGTGCAGGTGAGTAAGAAACCAAGAAAAGAGGGGTTCAGGCTCAGGTTCAGGCTCACGTTCCACCGCTTGTACAAGCGGTGGCTCTTCAAAAATCCCGCCAAAGGAGGGTGTCTCCTCCTCAACTTCAGGCTCTTTGTTTTTTTTATGGTGCTGTCTTGTATTTTCTGCCCTATGTTTACGATGGTTTTGCGCGTGGCTTTCCAGAGCTTTTCTAAGAAAGAACCTTCACTCTCTTCGTCATCATCTTTTGGGGCAGGTTTGGGAGGCAAGTTCACTACATCAGGCATCAAATCGAGCTTGCCTCCCTCTTCTTCAAGTTCATCAGGAAATGAATCTAATTCTGTAGATTTCTCGTCATTTTGGAGCTTTGACATTTCATAACCGTCATCAGGCAAAGTTTCATGGCTAATCTCCTCATCAAGATACAACAATAAACCTCCGTCAGCAATGAGCGTTTTATTTGGCTCAAGGCTGATTTCCAATATTTGTGCGGTTGCACCAAAAATTTTGTAAACAAGCGTTTCTTCAGATGTCATGCAGGTTTTCGCTCTATTTTTTTGTCTTGTACGTTTTTATCTAGGAATTCATTGATTTTATCAACGTCATAATTGGTTATAATTTCACCAAATGAATTGATTTGAATATCAAAATCTTTAATACTGTCGCGTACTTTAATAGATTTATCGCCTGCTTTTTCTGTTTTTTCCGTTTTCTTTTTTTTATTATTCATATTGCTTTAATTTTTCTTGTAATTCGCGGATAGTGGTTTTGTGTCGTGAGTCAGAGGCATTTGCTCTTTCCATAAATTTTTTAAGAATTACTTCATTTGTTTCTAATTTTTTCGTTTTGCTTTCTAAGTCTTTTTGGTGCGCCTGTAATTCTGCTAAGGTTTGACGCATAGCATTATCTTGTTGTTCTATTTGTTTATTTTGCGCTTTTAATTTTTCTTGGTCTTCTTTAGATTTATGGTAGGCTTTTTCAAGTACTTTTGTATTGGCTTCCAG
>JAYTNK010000267.1:0-2783 GCA_043748375.1 Cytophagales bacterium | reverse complement strand
GGTTCTCATGTTGCCATTCAAGGCGATTGGTTGATCATTTCTGCTGACAATGGGTTGCATTTTTATAAAATCAACGAATGTTTGAGCGCAACAGGGGATTGCGCACCCAATCAAGTGATTGCACATACTGTTGATTTAAGGTATGATTCTCAACCTATCCGCATCAAAAGCGATTACCAATTTATAGAACCTATTGTTTACAATACTACCCAAACAGAGTTACGCACTTTTCAATTGAAAGGTAATACTTGGAAGCACCTAGCGAATGCAAAATTACCTTCGGGTACAACTGTTTTCAATAGGACATTGGCTTACAATAACAACCTTTTATTATTGACACCTCCCAAAGATGTTACAATTGGCGTGAATCGAAAACAGATACAAACATATCAAAAAGTAGGGCAACTTTGGTTGCCTTCTCTTACGATTGAAATTCCTGTTTTTGGTGTTTTTTATGCCAAATATAACCACATGGAGATTATGGATGATAACAATGTGTTTTGCAATAGTTATGCAAAAATAGGCAATGACACCGTGTCTGTAGTATATCACTTTCAAAAAGCCCAAGGCAACATAGTTAAAGGCAAAATCTATCATGATGCCAACCTCAATTGCCAACAAGATGCCAACGAATTGGGTATAAAAAACATAATACTCAAAACTGTCCCCAGCGGACAAGTAGTTCGAACAGATGAGAATGGAGATTATGCCTTTAAATTATTGTCAGGCACTCACACCATATCACAATACATACCTCAAAATAAAATATTGCAGATTACACAAATTTGTCCAACTAATGAGAATAATTATACTACAACATTTAATGGGGAAAACAGCGAAGTTACGGGCTTTGACTTTGCTAATCAAATCAAGACCTGTACTTACTTAACAATAGATGTTACTTCGACACGAAGGCGTTGTACTCGTAACCAAACTATAGTAAAATATGAAAATGAAGGTGTAATTTCAGCCAATAATGCTTACGTTACCATAACTTTCCCTAAATATGTGATTCCTTTGAGCAGCACGAATCCTTGGGTAAGTAAGGTAGGTAATACTTATACTTTCCATGTAGGCACGCTTGAAGCAGGACAAATAGGACAGTTTATTGTAACTGACTCGGTGGCTTGTGTACCAGGTATCCAAGGGCTTATACAATGCACCGAAGGAAAAATCTATCCTAAAAATAACTGCGCCTCGCCTACTTGGAATGGCGCAAGTCTTGAAATTACAGGCAAGTGCCTGAATATTGCTCCTCATAAAGCGCGTTTTGTATTGCGCAATGTGGGTACTACTCAGATGCTTGTACCGAGTAATTACAAAATATGGTCAAATAACACCCTTATTTATCAAAATAGCCTTCAACTTGCGTCAGGCGATAGTTTAGTCTTAGAAATTGCTACCAATGGCGCAAACCTATTCTTAGAAGCTGAACAAGCACTCAGACACCCAGACGGACAGAAAGTAAGTGCTATGGTGATAAATTGTGGAAATACCTTGCCTACTTCGGCAGGAAGCCCCAACCTACAAATGATGATAGTGCCGAATGATGAATATGCCAATACAGAAACAGATTGTACGCCTATCATAGATTCTTACGACCCAAATGACAAAGCGGTAAGCCCTATAGGTGTTACCGAAAACAAGTATGTGAAACCCAATACAGAACTTGAGTACAAGATTCGTTTTCAAAATATGGGTACTGCTGCTGCATTAAATATCGTAGTAATTGATACGCTTTCACCGCATTTGGATTTAACCACTTTCCAAATGATGAGCGCAAGTCATGCCTATAAACTGAGATTTGACAGGGTAAATGGCAAACAAGTAGCTTTTTGGACATTCGCAGACATTAACTTGCCTGAAAGAAATATCAACGAACCTGCGAGTCATGGTTATATCAAATTCAAAATCAAACACTTGCCTACCATTGCAGAAGGAACAATTATCAAAAATTTTGCAGATATTTATTTTGACTTCAATGAACCTATCCGCACCAATGAAACCATTACCAATATTACAGATTATCAGTTTCCTGTAGCCCTTATAGACTATTGCGATTTATTTGCCAAAGCGCAGGCAGGGCAGGCAAGCTTCGTGTGTGTTGATTCTTTCACGCTCCAAGGTAATACGCCCACCATGGGGAAAGGTACATGGACGCGCATCAGTGGGGCAGGCGACATCATTAGTCCCAATAGCCCTACTTCAACTGTAACAAACTTGGGGGCAGGCGAGAATGTATTTAAGTGGACATTCACAGGTACACCCAATTGTACTGATACAGAAAGTCAAATGAGCATACAAAGATTACTTCCTATTACGCCTACAGTTTCAATTTCTACTCCTAATCAAACAGTTTGTGTAGCAGAAAGTGTTACTTTTACGGCTCAAACACCCTATATAGGCAGTGCGCCCGTTTATCAATGGAAAGTGAATAATCAGAACGTAGGCACAAACTCGCCTACTTTTGCTACCACTTCTTTGCAAAATCTTGACAAAGTAACCCTCGAAGTGCAAACCAATTTGGGTTGTGCAAATTCGCCCAAGATTACTTCAGAGGCATTACAAATGACTATCAACCCTAAGCCTGCCAAACCTACCGTAGAACACATGGCTTTATATGAACTAAAATCAACTGCTACAGGAGATAGCTATGCTTGGTACAAAGATAATATATTGCTAACCAACAACTTGCCTACCCTACGCATAGATAAAATGGGCAAATATAAAGTCATAGTTACAAAAAATGGTTGCTCCTCCCCTGCTTCAGATGATTTTGTATT
>JAYTNK010000266.1:0-3736 GCA_043748375.1 Cytophagales bacterium | reverse complement strand
AGTTGTTTAGACTTCTTGCGAAAGTGTTTTTTAGAAGCCTCACACCCTGCCCTCTCTCCATTTTGAGAGAGGGAAAAGGTACTTTCGCAGGAAGTCTTTTATCAATTTGTCATTTCAAAAGAATTGGCATCATTTGTAATGGATTGGCAAAAAAGTACTGCTTGGAGAACCGAAAATTCTGTGTACGCAGATGAAAACGAAGATGAATAATGCACCCAAGCTCTTGCCTGCCCGCTATAGTTTGAGTAGGCAAGTTTTTTGCCTATCGTTTGGTTATAAAGTCCTTATTTTGTACTTTTGCGCTTTCAAAAACCAATACCGTTATGAAATCACGAAATTTTTGGGCTGTAGTATGCCTTTTTTTATGTTTTGCCTTGCCTGCGGTTGCCCAAGAGTGGGAGCAGAAGCAGATGATAACACTGCCCAATAAGATTGTTTTCAATGAATTTAGCAAATGTGTGGCTGTAAGTGGCAATAACTTGCTTGTAGCTAATTCTATAATTGGTAATGGGGAAGTATATGCTTATGAGAAAGTAAATGATGTTTGGGTTTATAAACAAACGCTAAAACCTACAAACGTTGAAAATCTTTATAATTCTTTTGGATATAATCTAAAAATTAATGGTGCTTATGCAGTAATCAGCTCCATAAATAAAGGGCTTATAACTACAGAGTCGGCAGTTTATATATTCAAAAAAGAAAATGGTGTTTGGCATCAAATACAAAAACTGACATTAACGACAAATCAAGGTTGTTCAAATACACAATTAGGAGAAGGATTAGAAATAAATGATGATTACATCATAGTTAATAGTTATTGCAATGCGTCAGCATTTGGTGCTTGGATTCATATTTATAAAAAAAATGCAAATACAGAAACGTGGGAATTATTAAATACCTTCAAAACTCACCATCCTGAATTCGTGTATTTTGGTCGACATATTAAATTACAAGGTGATTGGTTAATAGTTCGCACTATGAATGAAGTTGTTTTATACAATTTCACACAAAATATAAATAACAATACTATTAATTGGATACCAACAACTTGGTGTAATATTCAAGAAGTACATGAGCCTTATGTAGATGATAATAGTACAAATACATTCATTATAAATTTAGTATATGATTATGGAAATTCTATATTTGAAACATATATAAGGACAATAAATGGATGGAAGAAAACAAGTATAAAAAAAGCCCCATACCTTAACAATATGGGTAATACGCGAAAAGAAAGTACAATTGCCTATAACAATGATTATTTGTTTCAAGGTGCAGTAGTTTTGGATACAGTTCGAGTAAATCAAAAACTCAAAAAATATCAAGGATTCAGAACTTTTAGAAAATTAAGCAATATTTGGGTTTTTCAGAATAAAACTATGCCCAACAACCCTATTGCTAACAAACAAATAGGTTCTAATATAACCATACTAAATAATGAAAACATATTTGTAACAGGCTATGACAACAGCGCAAACCCTCTCGATACTGTTTCTGTCATTTACCACTTCCAAAAAACACGCGGAAACTTCATCAAAGGCAAGGTTTACAACGACCTAAATGCTAACTGCCAAAAAGAGGCAGGCGAGGTAGGCAAGGAATATTATACTATTAAAGCAGAACCTGGAAATTATATTACTTCTACAGACGAAAATGGCAACTATGAGCTTGAAGTAGGGGCAGGAGCTTATACCATCAGCCAAGTAATTCCTCAAGCTAAAGGGCTACAGGTAACACAACTTTGTCCTGCGGGAGCAGGTACGCATACTGTCAGTTTCACAGGGTTGAATAATGAAGTGTCAGGCTATGATTTTGGGAATAATGTCAAAGAATGCACTTTCTTAACGGTTGATGTTACGGCAAGGCGAAGGCGTTGTTTCCGCAACCAAGCTATAGTAAAATATGAAAATGAAGGCGTTGCGGTAGCGAATAATGCCTACATCACGGTTACCTTTCCTGAATATGTCATTCCTTTGAGCAGTACCAACCCTTGGATAAATGTAACAGGCAATACCTACAAATTTAATGTAGGCACTTTGCAAGCAGGACAACGTGGGCAGTTTATTGTAACAGACTCAGTGGCGTGTGTGGCAGGTATTCAAGGACTTATCCAATGTACCGAAGCCAAAATTTATCCTAAAAACACTTGCGCCTCGCCTACTTGGAGCGGTGCAAGTTTGGAAATTGTAGGCAAGTGTTTAAACATTGCCCCTCAGAAAGGCAGATTCGTTTTGCGCAATACAGGTACAGCTTTGTTGCAAAGTGTGTATAAGGTTTCGAGAGGCAATACCTTGATTTTAAATAATTTACTTACTTTGGCACAAGGTGATAGTTTAGTGTTGGAAATCCCGACTAATGGCGAAAATTTATTTATAGAAGCAAACCAAGCTGTAGGTCACCCTGATGGCGCAATGATAAGTGCGACAGTGATGAATTGTGGTAATGCCATTCCTGTAGTGCAGGGAAGCAATCAAACGCAAATGATGATAGTGCCTAATGATGAATACGCCAACAGCGAAACAGATTGTGTACCTATCGTGGATTCTTATGACCCAAATGACAAAGCGGTAACGCCTATAGGCATCACAGAAAACAATTACGTAAAACCCAATACAGAACTTGAGTACAAGATTCGTTTCCAAAACTTGGGAACTGCCGAAGCGGTAAATATCGTAGTAATTGATACGCTTTCAACGCATTTGGATTTGACAGCTTTCCAAATGATGAGTGCGAGCCATACTTATAAGCTCAAATTTGAAAGAGTGAACGGCAAACAAGTAGCTTTTTGGACATTCTCAGATATCAACTTGCCTGCCAAAAGTGTAAACGAACCCGCAAGTCATGGCTACATCAAGTTCAAAATCAAGCACTTGCCTACCCTTGTAGAAGGAACAATTATCAAAAATTTTGCGGATATTTATTTTGATTTCAATGAGCTTGTGCGCACCAATGAAACCAAAACAAACATGACCGATTACCAATTCCCTGTCAATCCTATCGATTATTGCGACTTGTTTGCAAAAGCCAACGCAGGGCAGGCAAGAACAGTTTGTGGTAATTCATACACTCTCGAAGGTAACACACCCACGATGGGACAAGGCACATGGACACGCATCAGTGGGGCAGGCGAGGTAACAGAACCCAACAAAAACACATCTGCAGTAACAAATTTGGGTGTAGGCAATAATGTATTTAAGTGGACTTTAACAGGTGTACCTGATTGTGCTAACACAGAAAGCATAGTAACCATAAAACGTTTGCCTGATGCTTCAGTTTCTATTTCAAACAATGCTTCGAATAATATAGCTTGTGCAGAAGAAAATATCACATTTTCTACTCAAGTCAATAACGTAGGCAATGCATCTATCTATCAATGGAAAGTGAATAATCAGAGTGTAGGCACAAACTCGCCTACTTTTGCTACCACTTCCTTGCAAAATCTTGACAAAGTAAGTCTTGAAGTGCAAACCAATTTGGGTTGTGCAAATTCGCCTAAAGTTTTTTCACAAACTATAGAAATGACTGTCAAAGCAAAACCTGCTAAACCTATTATTTCTCATGCTTCTTTGCACGAATTAAAATCTAATGTGGAAGGAGACGTGTATGCTTGGTACAAAGATAATGTATTGATAAACAACAACTTGCCTACCCTACGCATAGATAAAATGGGCAAATATAAAGTCATAGTTACAAAAAATGGTTGCTCCTCCCCTGCTTCAGATGATTTTGTATT
>JAYTNK010000265.1:0-2375 GCA_043748375.1 Cytophagales bacterium | reverse complement strand
CCTATAAGCAATTACTACAAAACACGCTTTCGAAGTTGCAAACGGAGGAAAAACCTATGGGAGGCAAGCTATCTTTTCAACCCCTAAGTGCGTATATACTTTCAAAATTGCATGATATTAAACATGAGCAATTGCCTACATATTTAAATCTCTTGCGTATTGTAAACCCCCTAGATTATCGAGTAGCTATCGTTAAATTGATAGATTCGCCTGATGGTAAATTACAAATGCTTCGCGATACGCTCTTCAAAGAAATCAATATCATTGTAGCTGATTTGCGACAATTGTTGCAAGACACACGAATGCCTGAAGAATTAGACCAAATAACAGCCCAAGTACGTAAACATATACTTAAACTCGCGATGGATAAAAAAAGGCAGAACTTGATTCCAGACGAGAAATTAGAAAATATTATTAGATTTATTGATGAAAAAGTTTTTTTTGAAATTGAAGTAGGCAGTACTCCTCCTCAAATGGACAAAAATTTAATACTCATTGCAGAAAGAATAGCTGCAAAAATAGATGAGAAAATATATCAGGCAGGCAATATCTTTTATAAAAATCTTCAACAAGAAAACATAGAAATCAAAGAAAAGCATCAGATTTTAGCCTTAAAAGAAGCCGAAAAAAACTGCTCGTTAGAGATTATTACCTTGTTGCATATTTTGATACACTCCAAATATTTTCCTATTTTAACTCACGCTGATTTAGTTAAAAAAACCTATAACTTTCTTCGCGGAGCAGAGTATCGCCTTGAACGTTTGAAATACATAGAACAACTTACGCTTTCTAAACTTGTGCCAGAACGTATCTTTGGAGCTATGCTTGCAGGTTATGCAGAAGAGAGTATGAAAATACGGCTACTCACCCAACTTCTGCAAGATAAAGAGGCATCAGTGAGATACTATGCTGTATTGGCAACTTCAGGAGCAAAAACGCGCGACACTTATCAAGTATTGGTTGAAAAATTGGGCATACCCGAATATACTAATATTGCTTTTGCCGCATTTGTGGGTACAGGCGATGCCTCATTGGATACACTTGAGCAAGTATTTCACTTTGCAGGGCAAAAAGAAGTAATTCAACGCAATATTTTATACATTTATGCTTACATAGGCTCACCGAAAGCCTTAGATTTGTTGATACAAAAGGTATCGCATAGCAACTTAAATTTGCGTATTATTGCTTTAAAAATGTTGAGCAAATTGGGAGTAGAGTTTCCTGCTGATTATAGACGCAATATCAATGCGGAAATAGAAGAGGTCTGTCAAAACTGGGTTTGGAATATGTCGGCTATGCTTATTTTTCAGCATAATAAAGTGAGCGATTTATTGATAAAAGCCATAGATGATGAAATGAAAAATAATTACAATCAAATATTTGATTTTCTTACCCTCATTTATGACTCCTCTACTGTAAAAGCCGTTAGAAACAATTTGCAAAGTGGTGATGCTGATAAAGAAGATTTTGCCGTAGAATTATTGGATATTTTGATAGATGAAACAAGCAAACCTTTGCTTATTCCATTGCTTACACCTAATAGCCTATTCGAAAAAATAAATGCAGTAAAACTTATATTTCCTACCGAACAACTACCCATAAAGGCAACTTTACACATCTTGATGCAACGGGGATTTAGGCAAATTAACAGTTGGACGCGTGCCTGTGCCTTAGAAGAACTTGCACAGAGAGCACATGATTTCGATACAAAAGATTATGATATTTTTGTAGCCAATTTAGTAAATCCCGACACTGTATTGAGTGAACTCGCCGCTGACGCACTAAAACGCACTAAAGGCGAAAATTTTGGAGACGAGCATATTATTTTACGCCAAAAGAAGAAATATAATGAGGTAAATGTGGTTGTAAAAAAAGTAACTACTGAAGTTGAAACAAAAGAAAAAGCACCTTTGCTTCGCTTCGAAATAGCCAAGTTTTTGCGCCAAATACCTGAATTTAAAACTATCAGTGGTGTTTTGCTAACGCGCCTTGCCTCTATAATAGAGCCTATACATGCCCAAGACAATACCGTAATAGCTACCTATAACGATTGGCTGGAAACAGATTATTATGTAATATATTCTGGCGTTATCTTCTTACAATGCGGTAACGAACGCCCTATTTCATATATAGAAGGGCATTTCTTAAGTGTTTTGCCTTTGTTCTTTTCGCAAAACATATCGGTAACAATTACAGTGGATAGTGCAGCAGTGTTGTATCGAATTCCTCGCATTGCTTTCCAAGAATTATTATTGTTTGAAGAAGACTTGGGCAAGTCATTATTAGGATTACAGTAATTATAAAAAATAGTCTCATATATCTTTCAAAAATAGCGAGTTTTCTTTTTGAGTAGTAGATGCTACTCAAAAAGAAAA
>JAYTNK010000264.1:0-1513 GCA_043748375.1 Cytophagales bacterium | reverse complement strand
ATTTTTAACCAAAAAGTTGCATTTGAAAGTTGAATCTAGCTAGCAATAAATGGATAGGACTGCTTATTTATGCCTAAACCAAGTATCCATTCTATCATGCTCATAGTGCTTAAAAATACTATTGATAGGCGCGCCGTGCAATAAGTTCTTGTTGAATTGGGTACGAACAAGGTAATTAAAAGCCCCCATGTCACCCGTATAAGCGGTTGTATTATCGTGATTATATTGCTGGTGAATGAAGCAAAGTTTTTCAATAAAATCTTGCATGATAGGCATATTTCCACCAATCACACCGCAATTGAGCAAAACGTCTTGTTGAAAAGTATCTTCATAATTTTCATAATCAACTATTTTGCTTCGTAGGTGCTTCGAATGGTCTTTCATCCATGTGTTGTCTAATTTTTTTGGTTCGTCGCCACAAAAAAGACTGATAGGATTGTTGATAAAAAGCGGTTCGGTAAAGGGGTTGCGAATTACCACAACATCTGAAATATCTGTAACGAATAAACTCTTTATGCGAAGAGCATAAGTTTTCAGAAAATCTCTATAAACAAAATAGCGATATATATTGGGATTAAATAGCGGATTGTAGGTTATTTTTTGAAAGTGTATAGTGTTGCTTTTAAACTTTTCACACGTCTTATCTGTAAAATTATTATGAAAAAGAATACCTGTTAATTGCAAAGCGGTTATCGATTCAATCCAATCTTTTACAAGCGTGTAGTCATCATCTTGTAAGATATTGTTTCGATTTACATCATAAACACTCGTGATGTGGCAAGCCATAATAAGGCTGTTATTGACTGGTAGCATATAAAATAGGGTAGATAGTTCAAATTTTCTTTTTGAGTGGCGAATTAGCCATTTTGTCCTTTCTTTCGACAAAATTAAGGCATATTTTGCTAATTTTCAAACAAACATTAGTAAAAATGCACGCCTTTTTGCGCGCAGAGCCTTTACATTGGGCAAAGATTCTGCCTTACTGAAAATAATACAACACACAAATAAATTAGCGCGGGAGCTTATAGCTTTATTTTATTGTATCTTTGCAACTTTTACAAAACTATATACAAAATACTATGCTTAGTTATCGTCAAGCCATTCGTGAAACGCTTTTTTTGAGCTTTCCTATCATATTGGGGCAGTTAGGCATCACCCTAATTGGTGTGGCTGATAATATTATGGTGGCAGATGTGAGTATAGCCGCTATAGGGGCTGTGGGAGTTGCCAATGCCATCTTTTTTTTGGTAGCCGTTGTAGGCATAGGTACTTTGTCGGTGGTATCATCTCAAATATCTGCTTCTGAAGCACAAAATAAGAAGCAAAAATGTAATATTTGGTTTAGCAATGCGCTTTTTGTGGCATTTGTGTTGGGATTATTGGGTTGGGCAATATTAGCGTTTCTTGCCTACCATTTTGATTTGTTTCAACAAGGTAAAGAAGTAGAAAAGTTAGCGCAGAGCTACTTATACATTGTGGCACCTTCGTTAGTGCCTATGTTTTTGTTTTTGGC
>JAYTNK010000263.1:0-11257 GCA_043748375.1 Cytophagales bacterium | reverse complement strand
CACTTCCCGTTCCAAATTCTTGCGATAGTCTTCGAGCTTCCTTTGGTTTTTCTCCATCTCCTCTTTAGTTTTAGCGAGTTCTGCCACGTTTTTGCTCATCTCATCTTCTTTCTCCTGCATTTGTTGGGCATAGACTTGTGTTTCCTCGAGGAGGTTTTTAGTATTTTCACTATTGCGCACTGTGGCGAGCGTAGAGGCGATGTTTTCAGCCATTCGCTCTATAAATTCAAGCTCGTGTTTTTCGAAAAAGTTAAAAGAGGCTATTTCTACTGCCCCAAAAACCTCTCCATTCAATTGCAAAGGCACAATAAGCAAACAACGGGGCGTAGCCTTGCCTAAACCTGATGTAATTTGAACATAATCGGAAGGAACATCATCAAGGTAGATAATATTTTTCTCCATCACTGCCTGCCCAAGCAACCCTTGCCCTACCTCCAAACGCTTGTCTTCATATTTGCGTCTATCGTAGGCAAAAGAGGCTTGCAAGTCAAGGTATTGCTTGTTTTTCTCTTGTACCAATAAGAAAAAGCCTCCTTGATTGGCATCAAGGTATTTTACGAGATTCGAGATGATAGCATAGCAAAACTCCGACATTTGCTTGTCAGTAACGCGTAGAATATTGCTAAACAACGTAAAACCTTCATTAGACCAGTTGCGCTTACGATCTTCCTCCGATACAGTTTTCAAACTATTACGCATACCAAGTAGTGCGTATCCAAGTGTGTCGCTATCACCCTTAGTTTGAAATTCGGTGTTAAATTTTGCTTTACCAATTTGTTGGGCAAACTCAGTATATTGTTTAAAACTATCTACGATTTCGTTCAAACTATCCGCAACTTCGCCTATTTCATCTTTGCGGTTATATGTAACGCGTGTACTTACATCACCACCCGCTACTTGTTTAGCTGTAGAAGCAATGTTTTTCAAAGGATTAATAAGGTATGCACCTATTACAAAAGTACCACCTACCAATACAAATAAATTAAGCAAAAAAGTTATTAAAAGAACAGAAAGCAGGTATTTTTGGCTACTCTCAAAGCCCACTTCATATACCTCGCTCAGCTCCCTATTTTTGTTTAGTACCTCATCACGTGCTGTTTTGGCAAGGTAATAATGTTGTTCTACTTCAGGGTTAGTTTGTGTAGACCAATTTAGGGTAGATCCACTTGTGAGTACTGGCGTGATTGTTTTGTTATTATTTGCTATTTCTTCACTAGATTTTTTTTCTATTTTCTTTGGTTCTATTTTGTTTACTTTTAATTTATTATTTTTTGCCTCTATACTGTCTTTTTTCGCTGCCAATGTTTTGGCAAGTTGTATGCTGTCTTCTGCTATGTCAGATTGTGTATTATCACCTGCTACTTCAAAAGTAGTATCTATTTGAATTTGTTTATCTAAAATAATTTGTAAGTGCCTACGCAGTTGTTTCCAAGAATCCTCTAAGCCTTTTAATTCGCTTGTTTTTTTTGCAGAAGTATTAGATAGCGATACCAAGTTCTCGCCAATAGTTGCTGAGCCTCCGTTTCGCAAGGCTTCCAAGTTTCCCCCATATTTATTTATTTCTTGGTCTAAAGTCTTTTTCAGATCTTTTTCGCCTCCTTCCACAATAGATTTAGTGATAAGGTCAAGTTTTTCAATAAACTTCTCATTCTCACGCGAAACTTGTGCGAATTTACGGTCTTCTTCAGCCGTATTGTTCGCAAAATCGGTGAGCATATAGTTTACCACGATGAGTGCAATATTGATAATGAAGAACAACCTTACGCGGTTCTTGATGCTACTAAGCGAAAAACTGAACATAAGCCTTTGATATACAATGTTTTAGAAATATGTACTTATAAACAAGCATAATAATTGCCCAAAAGTACATAGAATTTTGTAATTTATCAAATCAATAAGAGTACCAAATTTTATTCTTGCCCAATTCTATCTGCTCATATTTATTTTTCAGCTTCAATAACCGTTATTTTTGTCTAATTATACAAATTAGTTTTTGGTTTTAAACCTAAAACATAAAACATAAAAAACAGACAATATCACGTTTGGTACTCATAAAATGAGTCATCTAAAAAAGTAAAATTACAAGTTGAAGAAACAAAAGCAGGGTAAATAAGGCGAATAAAGCATTTTATCATAATTACAAAGCCTAAAATACAAAAAAACTTACATCTCAAAAATAAAAAAAAATATTTTTGAAACCTTTTATTTTCGAATTCGTAAAAACCTATACAAAACAATAAATGGTTTCACCAAAAAAGTCTTACTACTATGTTATCTTATCTTCTCCCCAAGAAAAAAGCATCTTCTTACCGCAAAGTTAGTGTACTCCAATTGAGGACTAACGACACTTGTTTTTATGGTGGACATAGTACGCCATTTACCGTTACAGAAGCGGACTTAACTAAACGAGGGGTATTCTTTGTAGAGATAAAAAACGCAAAGTCAGGTAAATCTTATTTGTTCACTGACAACACAATGGTGTTGGTAGAAATAAACGACTAAGAACCAAGAAATTTCAAGATTTGTAATTACAAAATACTTATAATCAACATCTTACAAATGCGAAACTACTAATTTATTTAATATTGTTAGTTTTAGTATTATATTATGATGATAACCATATAATTCAAAAAAAATACTGAAATAAATATTTCAGTATTTTTTTTATAAAATTGCGCTATAAATTATTTAGAAAACCAGCGCGAATTATAACGATTCAAGCCCACCTCTCCATTTGGAAAAGTGGGCTTGAATGATATATTTTTATAGTATATATTAAGGCAATTACTTAGTACCAGGTAATACTACTTCGCCTGAGATTGTAAGCACAATAGGTGCGCTTGTATTGGCGGTAACAGTGATTGTTTTAGTGAATGCACCCATAGCTGCTGCATTATATTTGGCTTCTACTGTGCCTTCTTGCCCAGGCATGATAGGTTCTTTAGAGTAAGTTGGGGCTGTGCATCCGCAAGAGGGGGCAACTGTTGTAAGCACCAAAGGCGCATCACCTGTATTGGTGAATTTGAAAATAGCAGTAACTGGTTTGTTCTGTTCGATTTTACCAAAGCTATATTCCGTTTTTTCCCACTTCCACATGGCTCCAAAAATACGCGACATAGCCGCAGGAATAGAGGTAGAAGAGGCGTTTTGGTAAGCAACCAAGCCTAACGTTAAGGCGAATGACAATAAGAGTGTACGTTTCATAGTATTTAATTCTTTATGCAAATTTACGGTGTTTTGTAATCAATAGTTGTTAATACGTTGCAAAATGGCTGTTAAAAGATTGTTAATGCCTTTATTTAATGCTTTGCACTAATCAAATATTTATACGTATTACAAAAAATAAAGTTACAAAAATAAAAACACCATGAAACCACTCGGATATCGCTCTTATGGCTCTATTTCGCACTTGCCTGCCTCACGTATAGGCGTTGGTGATCATCATTGCCATGTAGGGCAAGCCAAGATAGCTACCGAAAAAGTGCGCGATAAACACGATATAGTAGTCGTACAAGAGAAATTAGATGGCTCAAATGGAGCTATTGCAAAAGTGAAAGGCGAAATCGTAGCCCTTACGCGCTCGGGGCATGATGCTTCAAGCTCGCCTTTTTCGCAACATTATTATTGGGCGCAGTGGGTAAGGCAACGCGCAAATATGTTTAATGACTTGCTTCAGGAAGGGCAGCGTTTGTGTGGCGAATGGCTTTTGCAGGCACACGGTACCCGTTATGAGCTTGCTGGGCAGAGTCCGTTTATAGCCTTTGATTTGTTTTTAGATAAGGAAACTCGCCTGCCCTACCAAGCCTTTAAAAATCGGCTCGCAAATTTTGATATACGAACTATCGAGGCACTGTTTTACGGAAACGAAGCTATTAGTTTAGAACGCGCCTTAGAAGCTATCAAGCAAAGCCGTTACGGGGCAATAGACGCTGTAGAAGGGGCAGTATGGCGTGTGGAACGAAAAGGAGAAATTGATTTTCTTACAAAATTTGTGCGCCATGATAAACAAGATGGCTATTATTTGCCACAATTCAATGGGCTGAATCGAGAAATTTGGAACTTGCCTCCCCATTTGTGCTTATAAAATAGGTGTAAAATGTAGTTTTAAGGCGTAAATAAATTAGTATAGGCACTTAAAATCTAAAAAAAAACTACTTTTGCACTTACACTTTCGCTCTAAAAGGCATATATAACAAATACCACCTTGCATATTCGAAAACTTACTAAAAACTGTATTTATTAACACCGATTAACTATGAAAAAATTTGAATATCGAGTGCTTTTAGCCGATTGGATAACCCAAGAAAGCGAGCCTCAAATAGAACGATTGCTCAACCAAGAAGGGCGGCATGGTTGGGAACTTGTTGGCAATACACGCGAACAATACCCTACCGATATGCTCAAAAATGACCAAATAATGCTTATCTTAAAACGCCTCATGCGCTAATGCTCAACCAAACAATACCCCTCGAACTTCTTAATCAACAATCTGCAACCTCTATGGCTGGACATCTTGGTATCGAGATTACTGCTATAGGTGATGACTATGTATGCGGAAAAATGCCTGTTGACTACCGCACACACCAGCCGTTTGGCATATTGCACGGAGGTGCCTCTGTCGTACTTGCTGAAAGCTTGGGCAGTGTAGGTGCAAATTTAGCGGTGGATATGAACTTGTACAGATGTGTGGGTTTAGAAATCAATGCCAATCATGTACGTTCTGTACGAGATGGTTTTGTATTAGGCAAAGCCACTTTATCACACGCAGGCAAGACTACGCAAATTTGGGACATACGCATCACCGATGAGGCAGGCAAGTTAGTTTGCATCAGCCGTTTAACTATAGCAGTACTTGCTAAATAACCATTTTAATTTAACACTTTAAATTCTATTCTTTCTGGTTTTCGTAGTTCTTGAGAAGCATTTCCTATACTACTATGGTTATCAGTTTGATAGATATGCGCCATTCTCATGCGTCTGCGGTCAATCTTGCCTATAATGGCAAGGTGGTTTTGGACAGCTTTGGCGCGTAGTTTAGCAAGCTCTAAGCCGTCAGGCGAATCCGTATAAGCCTGCAATTCAATTTCCATGAGTGGATGATCGCGCATTACTTGGGCGAAGTGGTACAACTCCTCGATAGCTTCAGGGAGAAGTTGGTCTGTTCCTCCCTCAAATTCTACGGACTTTAGGTACATATTCACACCTGCTTTTAATGGGTGCAGGTAGATTATTTTTTGCGCTCTTGGCTCTTCGCGACTTAGGGTTATGAGTTGTGTTTGTGGATAGTAATTGCGGGCTGTAATTTTGAGCGTGAAGCGGTCAGGATTTAAAATACCTGTAAAGGCATACATACCGTCTATGTAATGGGTTTCCAAGTATTGTTTTGTAGCTGTTTGAGGTATTGTAAGTTCTATTTTGGAAGCGATAGATTCTTGTGTAAGCGCATCTACGACCTTGCCTGAGAGCGCATAAGTTGCTGTTTCTAAGGTAGGCGAATTTGCCTGCGTGCTATCTTTGGTAGGCAAGGCTGTTGTAAATACTACACGTTTTGGCATTCGAACAGGTGTCGGCTCGTCTATGGTAGGATACACACTTACGTCATCTACAAAATAATAGGCGGTTTCAAATTTCCCTTCGGGCATTTGCTGGAGGTGCGTGAAATCTGCCGAAAAGAAATTGCCAAGCATGAGGTATTGATAGGGTTTATCAGCACGCACTACACCTGTTATGGTTGTCCAACCTTCGCTATCTGCTACTATTTCTTCCATTAACAAATGTGCATTACCACTGTATGCTGCCTTTTCTGGCTCATTAGTAAGCAACAAACCCATATTATCAGAGGCATAACGCGCATGGAGCGCAGCGCGACTTACTTTGAATGTGAGGCGATAGTGCTTGCCAGTTACCAACGGCTGTGTAAGCTTTACGCCTATTACTTCGTTTGGATACTCGACATGATACGTCATGATGCCTGCGTACGCTCGCCCGTTTTCAGGGAATTGATAATCAAATATGTTGCGCGGAACGCTCAGAAAAGAAAGTTTCGAGCAAACATGGAAAATGTCAGGCGTAAAGCTATAGCTTTTCCAATCAAGCACTTTATCAAACTCCTCGAAATATAAATCGCAGTCTTTTATTTGTTCAAAACTTGGATTAGGGACTAAATTTTCGGAAGGTTTTTGGGCAAGCACTGTAGTCGTAACAAGAGTAAACGCACATACAGCCAATAATAACTTATACATGATGCAAAGTTAATGGTTTTCTGTAATTTTGGTAGAGAGCTTCAAAAAAAGAAAACTCAAAAAAACAAAAAAAGCATACTGATTGCAGACTATAACCGTTTTAAGAACATGAAACGACTCATAATGCTGGGATTATTTAACTGCTTAATAATTAGTGCAGTAGCCCAAGAATATAACTATCAAAATCTGACTATAAGTTTTAAAGAGGGGGCAAATTATACTTTCAAAAAATTGCGTCTATATCCAATACGCGCCAAAGCAAGTTTCTTGCCTACCCTATCGGCAGGCAAGTATGTGCTGTTAAAAGAAGCACTGGAAGGCAAAAAAATTGTTATTTCTGAAAGTGGTCCTGTCTTAAATCTTCAGCCAAACACTAGGCAAAATAGTAGGCGAAATAGTAGTTTACAGCCCGCTACAACGCCTCAACAAATACAACCTACAGAAAACCCTGTGCCTACAGAAAACACTGTGCCTGCACAAATTATCAGTGGGCAACCCGAATTGCTAAATATGCCTATGCAACAACAAATCCAACAATTAAATATAGATGGAGGCGATGGAGGAGTAGTCAATACCTTGCATTTTGAGAATACCTCAAAAGATACAATTTATGTAATGGCAGGCGAGATAGTTCAGGGAGGCAAGCAAGACCGCATTGTAGCACAAGACCTTATCCTGCTTCCAAATAGTGGTGTAGTGTCCGTTTCCGTTTTTTGCGTAGAGCAAGGAAGATGGCGATTTGATGAGAAAAGTACAGACAAAAACTTCACGCAATACTATGGCATCTCCAGCATGAATATGCGCAAAAAAGTAGAAAAAGAAAGCAATCAACAAGCGGTTTGGAGTGAGGTGAGGCGTTCAAACAACGAAAACAATGTGCAGACTGCTACAGATGCTTACACTGCTCAAAAAGATAATCTTTACCTTAAACAAAATACGGGCGAATACATTACATTTTTCCAAACTGCTTTTGAGAAAGAAACACAAGTAATAGGCGTATTGGTAGTTACGGGTGATAAAGTGGTTGGATGCGATTTATTTGCCTCGCCTACCCTATTCAAATCCCAATTTTCAAATTTACTTACTTCTTATGTTACAGAAGCCCTTACTGATGGTGCAGAAGTGCGCATTAAAGCGACTATTGCGCAAGCCTACATGGACAATTTACTGAAAGATGAGGAGAGTCAAAAAACTTTTATAGCACAAAAAGGAAAAGTATTTGAACATCAAAATAAGAAGTTGCGCATTTCAACCTTTTAAAACGCCTTTCTGATTTTTAAATGCAAAAATGCTTGGAAGTCTATTATTTCCCAAGCATTTTTGCTATTTATTGTAACTCATCCAATTCGCTTTCTGTATCGAAGCGCACTACTTTTTCAATACCTTCTATGGTTTTTATTTGCGCCATTAAAGCGTACAAGTGTTCGATATCGCGTACAAAAAGTTTAATATGCCCTTCAAATATATTAGAGTTGGCGAGTCCTATATTAAGAGAGGCAATATTTACTTGCAAGTCATTAGAAATCATTTGCGTAACATCACGTACAATACCTATGCGGTCGTTACCTACTATTTTAATTTCTGTAATAAACTGTTCCTCGCGTTTGGTATGCCACACAGCGTTTACAACGCGGTATCCATAGTTAGCACGCATATTTACAGCGTTTGGACATGCATTACGATGGATTTTTACGCCTTCGTGAATCGTAACGAATCCAAACACTTCATCTCCTGATACAGGATTACAGCATTTAGCGAAGGAATATGCCAAGCCTGTATTATCACCTATTACTATAGCATCACTTTTAATAGTTTTGTTTGGATTTTTTAATTCTTTGGGTGGTGCAGCCTCTTGTCTTCGCGCTTTGGCTTCTTCTTTTGCCTCTTGTCGATGAAGGTGTTTTTTAAAACTTTCTACATTTTTGGGGCTAATGTGTCCAAGTCCAGCTTCATAAAATACGTTGGCGTTGGTTGTATAATTTAAGTAGAGGCGGAATTGTGTTTGTGTGGTTTCGTCCCAAGCGAGTTTAAGGTGTTCAAATTTTTGAGCTAATTCAATCTTTCCTTTGTCTATGAGTATGCGTCTTTCTATTTTCAAAAACTCTTTTATTTTTGAAGTGGCTTTGCTTGTGCGGGCGTATTTCAGCCAGTCAGCGTTTGGCTTTGCTTGTTTTGAGGTAATAATTTCAACTTGGTCGCCATTGTGAAGTTCATAATTAAGAGGTACAAGGCGAGTGTTTACTTTTACGCCCAAGCATTTCATACCCACTTCGCTATGAATTTCAAAGGCAAAATCTATGGCTGTTGCACCAAGCGGCAAATGTATGAGTTTTCCTTTAGGCGAAAACACATAGACTTCTTCTTTATGAAAGTTTTTGCGAAATAAGTTTACAAATTCCAACGCGCTCATTTCAGGATTTTGCTGTTGCAGTTCGCGAATACTACGAAGAAACTCATCTGTTTTAGTTTCTTTAATCTTATTTACGTTGTTTTTTCCGTTTTCCTTGTACTTCCAATGAGCAGCGTATCCAAGTTCGGCTATTTCGTCCATGCGTTTGGTACGAATTTGAACTTCCACCCACTTGCCTCCGTTTGCCATTACTGTGGTATGCAAGGATTCATACCCGTTTGGACGTGGCTGTGTTATCCATTCGCGAAGTCGTTCGGGACTTGGAAAATACAAATCAGTTACTACCGAATAGGCACGCCAACAGTCTTCTTTCTCCTTATTGCGTTCATTTTCTGCGTATTCACCGTCGAGTATAACACGTATGGCGAATAAATCATAGATATCCTCAAAAGCTATTTTTTGGGCTTGTAGTTTGTTATGTATAGAATAAATAGACTTAGGTCTTCCAAATATTCTAAATTTGAAACCTTGTGCCGTTAATTTTTCACGCAGAGGTTCTATGAACTCTTCGACAAATTTATCGCGTCCTGCTTTTGTGTCCTTTAATTTTTTGGCAATATCGTCATACGCGGCTCGGTTAGTGTACTTAAGGTGTAGGTCTTCGAGTTCGCTTTTTATTTTGTTCAGCCCTAAACGGTGTGCAAGTGGCGCATAAATATAAATGGTTTCAGAGGCTATTTTACGTTGTTTCTCTTCTTTCATGCTGGAGAGCGTGCGCATATTATGGAGGCGGTCAGCCAATTTTACATAAATTACGCGCAAATCGCTGGACAAGCCCAAGAGCATCTTCCTAAAATTTTCTGCTTGTTGCGATATGCTAAGGTCAATAGCATATTTATCTGTTTGCACTTTGGTAACGCCATCTACTATGGCAGCTACTTGTTCGCCAAAAATGCGCTTAATATCGTCGAGCGTAATAGTTTCTACATCTTCTACCACATCATGCAATAATGCAGCTACGATAGAGGTAGCGTCTAATTTCATTTCTTCAGCTATGATTTCTGCGACTGTGATAGGATGGAATATATATGGCTCACCCGACTTTCTGCGCATATCTTTGTGCGCATCAAGAGCAAACTCAAAAGCCTCTTTTATCATATTGGCATCATCACCTTGCAAGCGAGAGCGTGCAGCTCGATGCATGATTTTGTATGCTTCGAGTATTTGTTTGCGTTCACGTTCAATTTGTTCGGGTGGTATAATAAGTTTGTCTGTTTCCTTTTCTGCGGAGATGATAGGTGCTGAAGCAGGTTTCTCTTGTTTTTTATCAATTTTTTTCATGTGATGAAGTCATTTATAAGGCTAATAGAAATTGATGATATAGAGTTTTTCGTTTTAAATTATAAAATACTGATAATCAATTTTTTACGGTATAAAAGCACTCATATATTTAATTCTTGTTCCTAAGTTACAAATAAAAGTGTTGTTTGTTATTTTTTTTTTATTTTTTTTATTTCAACGTGTTTTCTCTACAAATTTTGCCTTCCCTAAATCTTAAAACGGTTTGTGGAAAATTTTGGGGATTATGCCTTTAAAACTGTACGCAAGATGTATTAAATACGTTGTATTTAGGCACAAGCAAAGCTTTAAAAAAGATCGCAAGAATTAGAAATGCGCCAAGCACTCGCACAATTAACTGAAGGTGGGGAAGTCATCAATAATTTATTTGAAATTATTCGCTTTATCAAAAAGGCTATGTATTTTTGTAAAAGAGCTTTTTTCTGCCTAAATTGCAACTCCAAAACTTGCCTGCCCTAACAAACTTGCTATGGAACTCAGCCTTACTGAAGAGGATTATCTCAAAACAATTTACCAACTTGCCGAACTTAATCAATTCTCAGACGGAGTTGGGACGAATGATATTGCCCAAAAAATACGCATCAGTGCGGCATCAGTAACGGATATGTTGCGCAAACTATCACAAAAAGCCTTCATTAACTACATAAAGTATCAAGGTGTAACGCTTACAGAGGCAGGCAAGCAACACGCTATCTATGTTATACGCAAACACCGTTTGTGGGAAACATTCCTTGTCCAAAAGCTAAATTTTCGCTGGGACGAAGTACATGAAGTAGCGGAACAATTGGAGCATATTCAGTCCGCATTGCTTATTAATCGCTTAGATGAATTTTTGGAGTTTCCAGCTTTTGACCCACATGGCGAGCCTATTCCAAACGAGCAAGGTGAGTTTACACACCAAAAACGAATACCTCTCAAAGACGCTCCGATAGGCGAACATATCCGCGTGATAGGTGTAGAGCAAGATTCTACTTCTTTTTTACAGTTTTTAAATAAAATAAAGGTCAATATCAATACTATTTTACGTATTTTAGAGCGAAATGATTATGACTCCTCATTAGAAATAGAAATAGAAGGGCAAAAAACAGTTATGATCTCACGCGAAGTCTCTGAGAATATTTATATTAAACTTAAAAACTAAATGAAACAACTATTCGCTATTTTTTTGCTCTGTTTTGCCATGTGTGCTACTGCTCAAGAGCAAGGGCAATTCAAACTATCTGCTTCAGGTAACCGCAGTATATTTGCACCTCGTACTTATAACTATAGTAATGGCACAACTTCTACTTTGCCTGGTCGTACCATT
>JAYTNK010000262.1:0-2992 GCA_043748375.1 Cytophagales bacterium | reverse complement strand
TGCCAAAAAAGCCCTGAAGAAACACGCCTACAGCCTAATCTTTCAGACACCATTAAAAATAAGCCTACACCGTATGATGGCGGATTTTATTACTCGCCTGCCGTTTTGGGCGCAAATAAAGCCAAAATTGCAGATGGAAATGCCCAATACGCGCCCCATATACGGAGTTATGCCACAGCGACTGCCGATGGACTCATTGCGCTTAAAGCAACAGGCTTGCCTACTGACGCAAAAGCGGTACAAAATGCGCTGAAGTGGTTAGAAAAATACTCAAGCTGGGGTTATCCTGAAGGAATTCCTACCACCGACAAAGACCAATGGCATACAGTTATGGTATTATACCACATAAATAGCCGAGCAGAAGCCTATAAAAGCGTAGGCAAGTTGGAATGGAAAGACATCGCTTGGAATGCCTTGCGCAAGTTTCAACAATCCAATGGTAGTTTTGCCAATGTTGCAGGCGCGAGAAACAAAGAAGACGACCCTTTGCTTGGTAGTGCGCTTGCGTTAGGAGCTTTGATAGCTATGGATTGATAAGGCGGTTTTGTAACAGCGTTTCTGTAGTCTATTTGTCTTTTGCACATCGAAAACCAACCTGATAAAAACATTCTTCAGGGTTTAGCGCATAACGCAATGAAGGACGATTTACAGCATCTTGCCTGCCCGCCCGCAATGATTTTGGGCGATTAAGTTTTGCTGTAAAATAATTAGACTCGCTATACAAAAAATACCAGTTGTCGCACCATTGCCACAAGCCATGTTCTGTGTAGGCAAGTTGCAATTTTTCGGTGTTTTGCAAAGCTCTTTCCCACTCAAGTTCGGTAGGTAACCGCTTGCCTACCCAATTTGCATAAGCAAAGGCATCGTACCAGCTAATTTGCCGTACAGGTTCGTCCATCTTTGCGGCAGGTTTTTGAGTTCCTTCAGGATATGCCCAATTTGCACCTTGTACTTTTATCCATTTACTTGTTGTACTATCATAACACATCGCGAAGCCTTGTTTCTCGGCTGTGGTGATATATTGATTGAAGCGTATAAATTTACGAAAGTTGCCTACCGACACAGGTTTTACATCTATCCAAAAGCCCATAAGGGTTGTTTCAAATACAGGTTTTTCGTTGTCGTTCCCTTTATCTAAGCCTATTTTAGTATTGCCACCATTTACCCACACCATATTGGCTGTTCGTTTAGCATTTTGTGCTTCGGTAGGCAAGGAACAAGTATAAAAAATTAAGCAAAAAATTATAATATGTTTCATTTTACGCGAGTTTTCTTTTGGGTAGCAAACAGGACTTTTTTATTTTTGTAATTTACTTTATTTCTATAATCTTTGCCTTATCCATCAAATAGCCTGCTCCTTCAGTTACTATTTTGGCTTGGGCAGGCAAGTCGGTTTCAATCGCGATATATTTAGCCGTAAGAAGCAATATTTTGACTAATTTTTTCTGAACTTCATTGCCTTGCAATACATACACAAAGCCCTTTTCACCATCAGCCTCTACCAATGCGGCTACAGGAATAACGGTATAGTTTTGTGCATCTTGAGGCTGAATTTCTACTTGTGCGATAAATCCTGCTATTAGTGTAAGATTTTGGGCATTATCTAACTGTAATTCGGCTTCGTATGTGCCTGTCATAGGTGAGGCTGTTTGAGCAATTTGTGATACGAAAGCCTTAAATCTCTTATTTGGATGCGCGTCTATGCGTACTTCTGCCACGTCTCCTAATTTAGTTCGCACTACTTCGCGGTCAGTCAAGCCAACTTTTACTACGAATGCTTGCTCTGTGGATGCTATCATAAAAACTGGATTGCCCACTCCTATCAGCTCGCCTGCCTCCGCAAATTGGCGCACTACTCGCCCTGTAATAGGGGCGTAAATGGTAGAATATTTTTCATTAAATTCGGCTATTTTCAAAGAGGTTGCGCCTATTTCCTGCCCTGTGTGTGCGTTTTGGAGTTGTTCGAGTGTAGTTACAGAGTCGCGGTATAGGTTTTTGGCTCGGTCAAGGTCGCGGTCTGCTTTTTTTAAACTAATACGCGCTTGGGCTACCTGTGCCTCTATTTCTGACATATTCAGTTTGGCTAATAATTGCCCACGCGAAACGGTTTGCCCCTCTTTTGCATAAATTTGCTCGATAATACCTCCCGTTTTGAAAGCAAGTTTTACTTCTGTTTGCGAAGCCACCACACCTGAAGCCACAATAGGTTGGGCAATGGTTTGCTTTTGCAAAAGCTGAGTACGCACAGCCGTAGCTGTTTCAGAAGATGCGGCTTGTTTTTCAGGTTTTTTCTCGCCTGCACACGCCGTAAAAATTAGCACAACAAATAAACAAAAACGCATTTTCTCAAGGTTATTAGAAGAAAGTGTAAAAATACAATTAAAATTGTGTTTCACAAAAAAAGCTCGCAAGCAAGCTGCGAGCTGTAGCAAACTTAAAAATAAATATTTGTAACAAAGCCCATAGCATTGCGGATACGGCTAATTTCTTCTGGTGTAAATTTATTTTTTTCTAAATGTAGCTCTTTCAAATTCTTCAACTTTATAATGGCTTGCGGAAGCGTGGTGATTTGGTTTTCGCGTAAATCTAATACTTCCAAATTTGTAAGTTCAAGGATTGCTTCTGGTACAGCCGTGAATTGATTGCCACTTAGGTCTAACCTCTTCATACGTTTCATGGTAGCAATTTCGATTGGGATAGCTTTTAATCCATTTTTGCGTATATTCAATACTTCGAGATTAGGCAACTTCAGCAACGCCATGGGGAAAGTGCGCAAGCGATTTACATTCAAATATAGCTCTTTCAATTTTGCAAGATTGGCAATCGTGGCAGGGATAGAAGTGAGCATATTGCCTGCAAGGTTCAGCGATTCAAGTTCTTTGAGATTGCCCAATTCGGCAGGAATACTACCTGTTTTCATTAAGCCAAAATTCAAACTCATATCCAAATAACGTAAATTAGGAATTTGTCCTATCACTTTTGGGAAAGTTGT
>JAYTNK010000261.1:0-2408 GCA_043748375.1 Cytophagales bacterium | reverse complement strand
ATTAGGCATACGGGCATCGCCTAATACCTTGCCTGCGTTATCCAAAAAAGCCCAATAAGGTAATCCCAAACCTTTGCCGCCATAAGTATCGCGCAAATTAGCGGCACCTTCGTTTTCCAAATAAGCTTTTTTGGCTGATTCATCTACTGTGAGGTGGACAATAACGAAGTTTTCATTGAAAAACGCTTGGCAAGTTTCATCTTGTATGGCAGCGTCCATTTTTTTGCACCAACCACACCACGAAGCATGAAAGATAAGCAAGACTTTCTTGTTTGTTTCAGTAGCTTTTTTATAGGCTTCCGCCATGATAGTTTGGGCAGGCAAGGCTTTTTCTTGCGCGTGTAGGCAAGTTGGCAATATAGCTAAAATTACCAAACACAAAAATAAAAGTTGTTTTTTCATAAGAAAGTTTGTTTTTTAATAAAATGAAATAAATAAAAATTTACTTGTTTTTTCTCTGAAACGCCTGCTTGCCTGCCTCTAAAAAAGTAGTGAAATCCGCCACACTTGAGTAAGCAATAGGCGTAAGTAATGACTCTTCTTCAGCATTGATAATGCAATAATATGGTTGTGAATTGGTGTCATATTTAGTCATTTGATAGTCAGCACTTTGGTCACCTATACTTTTTTTAGTCTTCTTATCGCGTTTTGAAACATACCAATCGGCTTCAGGTAAGACCTTGCGGTCATCTACATACAAAGCAAGCATGACATAATCCTCGCGCAAACGGGCTAATACTTCAGGTTTTGACCAAACACTTGCCTCCATTTCCCTACAATTCACACAGCCATGCCCTGTAAAATCAATGAAAATAGGCTTGCCTACCTGCTTGGCGTAGGCAAGGGCTTCTTTTAAGTCAAAAAAGCCATCGAGTTTGTGTGGAAGTTTCAAAAATTTACTGTGTTTGCGTGGCGTGGTAGGCGAGGTGTTTATTGAACTTGCCTGCCCTGCGCCCAAACTCCACTCCATGGTACTTTCGGGAGGCAAGTAGCCCGCCAAAGGGCGCAAAGGTGCGCCAAATAGTCCTGGTACCAGATATACGACAAAACTAAATGAAAACAACGCAAACATTAAACGGGTAACGCCTATTTTATCTGTGGGGCTGTCATGAGGCAGGCGCATTTTGCCTAAAAGGTAAAAGCCCAAAAAGCTGAAAATCACTATCCAAAACGTAATAAATATATCGCGATTCAAAATTCCCCAATGATACACTAAATCGGCTTGACTGAAAAATTTGAGCGAAAAGGCAAGTTCTATAAAACCTAACGTAACTTTTACTGCATTGAGCCAGCCGCCCGACTTAGGCAAGCTATTCAACCAAGAAGGAAAGGCCGCAAACAAGGCGAAAGGCAAAGCTACCGCAGTCGAGAAGGCAATCATACCCAAAATAGGCTTTATCAATGCCCCGCCTGATGCCGCCACCAAAAGCGAGCCGACAATAGGCGCAGTACACGAAAAAGAAACCATCGCAAGCGTAAATGCCATGAACATAATACCCCAATAACCACCTTTATCGGCTTGTTTATCAGCAGCATTTACCCAACTGGCAGGCAAGACTATTTCGTACATACCCAAAAAGGATAGCCCAAAAAATATCAATAGGAAGAAGAAAAACAAGTTCGGTATCCAATGCGTACTCAACCAATTATTGAAACCTGCCCCAAAAACTGCGGAAAAGAAAACGCCTAACAAGGTATAAATGCCAATGATAGACAAAGCAAAAATACCTACTTCGCGCAACGCTTTTCTACGATGTTTGGCATTTACGGCTTTTATTTCGGCTTCTGTCATCTTAGAAGTATCTTCTTTCTTTTTATTTTTAGTAAAGAAGGTAACCGTCATGGGTATCATAGGAAATACACAAGGTGTAAAAATAGCCGAAAACCCACCCAAAAATGCCAACAACATGAAGCCTAAAAGAGATTCATTTTGATTGCTTGGAGCAGGATTAGGTGTAATAGGTTGTTTTTTAATGTCTTGTTTATCAGGCGTTTTAAGGCTTGCCTGCCCATTTTCGGCAGAATTTTTAGATGTGTCTGTTTTTGCCTCTTCTTTTGGATTTTCTTCTGTGTCTTTTTTGTCATTATTTTTTTGCTCCTCTTTTGCCTCTTTAGGCGTTGCTTTTTTGTCCTCTATAGCCTTGCCTGTTATTTTGATAGCGGTTTGGTCAAAGGTAAACGGCACAGTTTCGGGTAATAAGCATTGCCCTGTAATAGTTGAGCAAGTTTGAAAACTATAATCTCCAGCTATATTGAGTTTAGTAGTTAATAATTTTATTTTTTGACGAAACTCAGCTTTTTTTTCAAAGTACGCCACTTCTCCATCAAAATCCTTGTCGTACTTACGTTTGGGATTGATAGCTAGTATGCCTCCTATAAGTTGGTAGGAAGCGTGGGGGGTAAAGATA
>JAYTNK010000260.1:0-3417 GCA_043748375.1 Cytophagales bacterium | reverse complement strand
TCGCATCTCTGAATACAAACTCAATTTGAAAACGAAGGCGGTAATATTTGACTAATGTCAAAGCGTCGAGTGTAAGATCTGTACTGATAAATATAGTACGAGCTACTTTCTTGGTTTTTGCGTTGGTCGTGATGAGGATAACAATATTGAGTAATTGCGCTACTTTTTTATTGTAGCTTTGTATTTGATAATATTGATGGGTTAATTCTTCCTTTATAGAATCTATTTCAGTAGCTATGAAATAAGATGTAAGATTATCAAGTGCTATTTTTTACCATATTTGGCAGCTCGTCCCACCTTCTTTTTGCCCTCTTGGGGCTGGGCTGGGAGTGCTGGGAGGTAAAAATTGCCATTATTTTTCCATTTACTGATAAAATGAAACCCATTTGCAGTAATAAGTGCTATGTAATCACTTGTAGCATACGCGTCGTCAGTTACCAAATAGACTTTCTTTAAGTTTAAGGTGGGCAAATAGGTAGCAAAGGTAACGATTAGCCTTTCAAGCAAAGATTTAAATGCCACAAAACTGGCGGTGGTGTTCTCCACCACAGGTTCTGGGCTTGCTTTTACTTTATTTTTACTGCCTTTGGGACGACCAGGGGACTTTTTTGCTATTGTTTTGTCTTTGTCTTTATCTTTATCTTTGGTTAGGTTACCTACTACTTGCTCACAGCCCAATATATAGCAAATATGTGTGCCTGCATCTATCAAACCTGTACACAAAAACTTTACACTCTTGATAGACTTGGATTGAAGCGAACTCCAAAACCAACCAAGTAAATGACTACTGTTACCTGCTTTACCCTCCACTACTTCATCAAAACCCACCATCATGGGTCATAAGCCCAATGCTTAAAAATTAATACGGACACTGCTAACCAATCATAAGTACCTGACAAAAAACGAAACAAGGTACGAAGACCCGCCCCACCATAACGTGCCAAAGACCGAGTAGTAGGATAATCAGCGCAATAGAAATTTTCTTGCAAAAGTGTAACAATTATACGTATATTGCAATCGCTTAGTACGTCTGATAAAAAAGAGTAACTCAGTAAGGAAGTAAGCAGAACCATGTGCGAAATCGTAGAGAAATTTATCCCAAAGATACACATTACTTCCTTTTATAACAAACAAAACATGATGGCACTCATATTGTCATTACGCTCACTTTATAAATTAACTAAGGATAAACGCACGGCTAACTATTTGAATATCATCTTGTTGAAACACTAAGGGTATTCACAAGCGGATATAGCTGATATTCTGCATCTTGATGAAAATACCATTTGCACTTGGATGGGGAAATTCCGTGAGTCGCCTGATTTAGTGCAGTATTTAGAAGTGTATTTTAAGCCCTATGTGGGTAAACCATTTTTTTATGACTCATATTACTTAAGCGAGTAAGTTTTTGAAACACATCTTGTGAATTTCATGAAGTAAGGTGCTTTTTTGGTAACATCAGCCGTATTTTGTTTCAAATTATTTAATAAAAATATAAAACTAGGTTAATTACATTGGACGAGAAAAGTATTTGTTTTGCACAAAATTTTTATACCCCTTTTAGTATGCGAATCACAATATTTTTAGTTACACTATTTTTAGCTTCCTTCAGTGCTTGTAGGCAAAAAGGCAATGAGGCTTTTATACCTTTGGAAGATCCCGCTTCTTTCTTAGAAATTGGTCAGATAGATTTGGGTGGAACAGGCGCGTCTGAGATTAGTGCGTATGATCCTATTTCGAAACGTTTATTTGTGGTAAATGGAGAAAGTACACGTATTGATATCGTAAACCTTGCTAGCCCTTCTGCCCCTGTAGCCAATGGCAATATCAATATAGTTTCGTTGGGCGCAGCTAATAGCGTAGCCGTCAAAAAAGGCATCTTAGCAGTTGGTATAGAAGCACCTATAAAACAAAATGTAGGCAAGGTTGCTTTTTATGATACAAAAACATTGGCATTACTCCAAACCGTTACTGTAGGTGCTTTGCCCGATATGGTTACTTTCTCTCCTGATGGCGCTTATCTATTATCTGCTAATGAAGGCGAGCCAGACGCTACTTATGCTAACGATCCTGTGGGCTCAGTGTCTATCATTAATCTATCGGATTATAGTGTTACTACTTTAGACTTCACAAGTTTTGCAGGGCAAGAAGCTATCCTACAAACGGGTGGCTTCCGTATCTTTGGTTTAAACGCGAGTTTTGAGAAAGATATTGAGCCTGAGTATATTACTATATCTGATGATTCTAAAACAGCTTGGGTAACCTTGCAAGAAAACAATGGGGTAGCTAAAATAGATCTTGCCACCAAAACGATTACTAATATTTATCCTTTAGGCTTCAAAAACTATAATAACGAAAAAGATGCTATAGATCCAAGCGATAGAGATGGCGGCATTATTTTCAGACCTACCACAGTAAAAGGTATGTATCAACCTGATGCTATCGCGCAATATACAGTGGGTGGAACTACCTATTGGATAACTGCCAATGAAGGTGATGCAAGAGATTACACAGCTTTCAAAGAAGAAACAACTGTGAACAGTGTAATGCTTGACCCGCTTGCCTTCTCTGACGCTACGCTTAAAACAGACGTAAAACTTGGTAGGCTTACTATCACAAATACTTTAGGTAAGTTGCCTAACAATACTTATAACGAATTATTTAGTTTTGGGGCACGCTCATTCAGCATTTGGAATGCACAAACAGGTGCATTGGTATATGATAGCGGTAATGATTTAGAGAAAAAAGTATTCGAACGCTTGGGCGCAGGCACAACAGGTGGTTATGACGATACACGCAGCGACAACAAAGGTGTAGAGCCTGAAGGGGTTGTTATCGGTTATGTAGCAGGCAAACCTATTGCTTTTATAGGGTTAGAACGTGCTGATGCTATCGTTTCTTATGATATTTCTAATCCACAAGCACCTAAATTTTTGCAGGTATTAAGAACAGGCGATGCACCAGAAGGCTTGCTTTTTATCCCTGCCAGCGAAAGCCCAACAGGTAGAAATATACTTATTGCCAGTTGTGAGAATGATGGTGTAGTAAGAATTTATCAAACTGCAGGTTATCTGCCTAAATAGACTTCTTGCGAAAATGTTTTTTAGAAGCCTCACACCCTGCCTCTCCCCATTTTGAGAGAGGCGAAAGGTACTTTCGCAGGAAGTCTAATAAAAAAATACAACTTTGTATATATAGATTATAGCTTGAGCTGCTTTCTTTTAAGGAAGCAGTTTTTTATTTAATACGCCTTGTGCCGTTGTTTATGTTTCGAAAAATTGGGTGTAACTTTGTGCTATATATACACATCAGAAAGTAGTTTTGGGAGATTTAGACAACCCCAAATGGGGTTGAACTATGAATAGCCCCACGTGAAACGTGGGGTAAGCGAAAAGTCATATCCCAAAACCAATTTCG
>JAYTNK010000259.1:0-4008 GCA_043748375.1 Cytophagales bacterium | reverse complement strand
ATAATGTGTAATTTGTGGTAGCCATGCGCATTTTTTCAGCTATTTCAGCTTGAGTATGCCCTGATTTTTTTCGTAATCTTTTAATATTCTCCAATAAATCCATAATGCAAAGGTAGTAAAAATATTGAAAATCATAATTATTTTTGAACGCAAATAGTTAAAAATCAATATATTGATGATAATCATAATAAAATTATTACGAAATATTTTGCATTTACAATTAAAATCGTAATCTTTGCATTGAAAATCGTAACAAAAACAAATATATGCAAACCACACCCCTTGTTAGGTATGCTTTAGACTTACCTGAAACTATCCTTGATGAAGTCCGCCTACTATCTGCCCAGCGCAAAGTAGAGAAGCACGCACACCGTACCCAAAGAGCTATCATAATTGAGATGCTCAAGAAAGGTCTTTTTTTTGCCAATTACGAACTGCCCGAAAACAACCAAGCTACCTAAATATAATTCAATTTTTTTACAACCCTCCTCCCCTATTTTATTATGGCGAAGCGAACGCTTACCGAGATTACCTTAGACGATTTGTCTAACTATTTCGAGAACCTCCAAGAGGAGAACGAAGATGTGGAAGTGCGATTAGCTACGGCTATTTTCCGCGATTTGGCTGACGGCAATTTGAGTGCTGACGGCAAGAACCATTACCGTTTTGATGATACGGTTTGTACCGTTGAATTGGCTGATGATGATGAGGACGAGGACGAGGAATAAGCCCTTGCCTACCCAGTAGCAAAAAAATGGACTTACAAGTCCCGTTCAAAAGCCTTGTAAGTCCTTACATTCAACCCTTTTATTTTCTAAACTATGACGAACACCGTTCAACAAAACAAAAAGCAGTCTTATGTATTAACGGAATTACCCGAAAAAAGTTCCCTTGATACCGCTGCACTCCTCCAACGCATAGCGTTGATGCACGACAACATGAGCGCAATGCTCAAAAATTTGCAAGATTACAACACCCATGACGAGGCTTCTTTGCTTGCCTTTATTGACCCTGTTAGCTTTCACAGGGACGAAATTGTAAATATTGTGCGTAGTATCCAACAAGAAACACGCGACCTTGTAGAAGCCTTTTTTCACGCATACCTCCAAGAAAATGGCGAACCTTTTAACCACGAAGCGAAATTATGAAATTCAATTTTTGGAGCAAATCTGCCTCCCTCCCTGCTCCCAAACTCCAAACGAACCATAACAACGAATTTGGATTTTTTGGTTATCTGTTCCAACGCATAGAGATTTTATTGCTCATTCTCATGGCGTTCATGGCGTACAATATGCACACGCTTTTTGTGGATTACATTTCAAAAAACGCCACATTCATAGGCGATAAAGATGGGCAATTTTATTTTGCTACTCGTTTGATTGGTTCACTTCTTTTGGTAGAAATTATTTTGGCATTAGGTACTGCTTACTTCCGCAGTAGGAACGAATGGGATAAGTCCTTGTTTACGGCAATCATAGCCCTTGCCATAGCCATAGCCAACCATTTTACCATATTGGAGCTGTTTAAGGACTTTGCAGACGCTATCAGCCCCGAAGCCCGAACAGCGATAGAATGGAAAATGATAATCACCAACGCGCTTGTATTTTTATTAGGAGAAGCCATTGGTTTTGTCATGCACTCCAAAGGGCAAGGCACAAAAAGCGAAACACAGGAGGCAAGTATTTTGGAAAAAATAGAAAATACCCTCCAGCGGTTCAACGCCTCCCCCACTGCTCATAATGGACTGTATGACAACGTTGGCAATCCGATAACCGCGCAATACGAACCACCACAGGCACAGCCCATGCAAACGGTTATTGGTTTCCAAATGAAAGGCAATATAGCCAAACAGGGCAAAGGAGGCAGACCGCCTATAACGCCTCAAAAGATTGCCGAAGTGAAAATGTACCTCAACAATGGGTACTCTATGCGCCAAACGGCAAAAGCGTGTAATGTGAGTTTACACAAGGTTACGGAAATCAAAAACACCCCTTAAACACCTGCAAACAGGTTTTCATTACACGAACCAAACAACTTGCCTGCTTTTTTACAGTAGGCAAGTTACTTCCAAAAATTATTTCTTTCCAATCACTTAACCCCAAAATAGTATGTTTGACTTATTGAATTTTCTAAAATCTCAATTTACTGAAATAGTGGATACAAACAGCCCTGAATTTGGCGACTTGCCTAAAGAGGCTGATTCTTTTGAGTTGCGCAAAATACCTAATACCAACAGGTATTGTTTTATAGAAAGTACCCTTTCGGTTGGTGGTATTTCTGATTAGTATTGTGAAACAGAACATTTAATAACGGTATATGAAAGCGGCTGTTTTAGTTCCGTCAAAACTTACACAGAGCAATACTGCTAACCAACTAACTTGCCTACCACAATAGGAGGTAGGCAAGTTACTAAACCCAAATCCAACGCCATGAGTATTTGCAAATTAGAAACTGATTGCCGCAATATGCCAATAAGCAAAGTAAAATTGCAAGGCTATATAGATTGGTTCAATGAAGTATTAGCCGATTATCATAATACAGATTATACAGAACCATACGCACCACTTGAAGATGATGCACGTTGCGCATTGGATAGCCTCAAATCCGAAATTCTGAAATTAAAAAAGGAATTAGGCATTACTGAAAACTTGCAAAAATGTTATTTTTAATCAACCTGCTTGTATGGTAGGCAAGTTATTAAACAAAAACCACAAAAATATGAGAAATCACTATTATTCTTTTCGCGCAATAGAACGCGAAAAACACCAGCAAGTAAGTCGTACCTTCCAAGATTTGGAGGCACAAAAACAGCACATGAAAGCCTTGCAAAAAATGCCCAAACAGTATAGTAGGGTATTGAAATGGGTGCGCTAAGAAAGCAAACGGCATTGTTAAAATAAATAATTTTTTGTTTTTTATTTTAACATTGATGCAAAAAAAAGCTTGTGTTTTAGAGAACAGAAGCCTTTGAAAAGCGAAAAATAAGCAAAAAAATAACCACTACCTTTTGCACAAATTTTACACTTTAAAACGTGAGATTTTTTTGGTTTAGGTATTGATGCAAAGGTAGCGGTTATTTTTTGTTTTACAAATTTTTGTGATTAAAAAAACGTTTTTTAACAAAAAATTACTTACTGTAAATAATCTGTGCAATTTACTACCTTTGAGTCTAAACAAAGCGAAAATATGGCAAGTCTAAAAATAACTCTGACTGATAATTCTGGGCAAGACATCACAAGCAAGACCTATGATTTGGGAACAAGTCTCAGCAATTTGGGTCAAATCGAGGGCGAAATAGAATCTCTTCGCCCTCAAATTTTAGGGGAATTAACGCAGGACTTGCTGAGTGTTGCCCAGTCCTTAGATAAAAAAAAACAGGCGTGCGCGGGTATCAAAAAATTAAAATCAAAACTCTCAACGGATCCTTTGATTTTAAGGTAAGGAAATATGTAATTGATGGGGTGAGTACAAATTGGCTACGGCTGACCAACCCTGATTTAGCTGCACATCATGAGAGCCAATTGCTTCGGGATTTTTCAGCTAAGTATGCATGTTTGTTGAGTTATGAGCAGACGGAACGCTTAGTTGAAAGCCGCATGGGGAATGATAAACTCAGCGACCAAAGGGTTTTTGATATCGTTTCGGAGTATGCAGAAGCTATAAAATTGGAACAAGAGATTCAGATAAAATCCTGTGAATCAATAGCTTATAATTGCAAAGCTGAGGCAGTGGACATCTATGATAGTGAAAGTAAAGAAGTGATATTTCTCTCCGACGGGGTCTGTGTGAGTGAGCAAAAGCGCACCCGAGATGGCGTAAAAAAAGTAGGGAAGAAACGCACCACGACCGATGTAATGATGCTACAGACCAACCTAAGCGATAAAAAAGCGTATAAAACAATCGTTGCTGCGACAGGCATTGATGCTGTAAAATTAGTGCAATCAGAACTTTTAGTAGCCTACGGCAAAGAGGTTAAGCTTTTGCCCATTGTGGCGATAAGTGACGGCG
>JAYTNK010000258.1:0-11467 GCA_043748375.1 Cytophagales bacterium | reverse complement strand
AGTAAAAATTACGAATTTCACGATAACTCATAATACCCCCTTTTTTTGACCAAAGATAAACATTTTTTTACAAGCAACATTTTTGCGTAAGTCCTAATTTACTTACTACCTCGCCTACCACAATGATAGCAGGCGAGCTTAACCCTTCTTTTTCTGCCTTGCCTACAATATCGCCCACAGTGCCAACAACAACTTTTTGATGAGGCAATGTTCCATTTTGTATAATAGCTACAGGTGTATTTTCCTTGCCTGCCGTTTCAAATATAGCTACAATTTGCGCCAATTTGTGCATAGCCATCAATATCACAAGGGTTGCTTTGGATTGGGAGGCAAGCACAATATCTTGTGAAAGCTCATGGTCTTTAGTCGTGCCTGTAAGTACCCAAAAACTTTCGCTTGAGCCTCTGTGCGTCATAGGAATCCCTAATAAAGCGGGTACGCCCAAGGCACTGCTTATACCTGGTACGACTTCTGTGGCTATTCCAAAACATTGTGCGTACTCAATTTCTTCCATTCCACGCCCAAACACAAATGAATCACCACCTTTTAGTCGAACTATATTGCCATATTTCACAGCATACTGCACGATTAATTCATTTATTTCTTCTTGTTTCAAATAATGATTGCCAAAACGCTTTCCTACAAATATTTTAGGAATGTGTGGAAGCGCAAAATCCAATATTTCTTCGTTCACCAACGCATCATATAGAATGGCATCAGCTTGTTGCAAGGCTTTGATACCTTTTATGGTAATAAGGTCGGCATCACCAGGTCCCGCACCTACAAGGGTTAGTTTCATATTGATTGAAGGATTGATTATGCACATTTTTTTTTGAGTAGCATCTACTCAAAAAGAAAACACGCTTTAATTTAATATATCAGCTTCTCTATACGCTTTAATTTCGAGTAAAAAAATTTTTGCTTCGGCAATATACTGCACCGCAAAATCTTTCGTAGGTTCAAATTGATTGATACGAAGCACATAGTTTTCAAAATTTTCTCCAAAACTAAATGCGCCTTTGGGTGTGAGTGCCTTGTCGAATTCGCGCAGAACCGTAATTTGCGCATTAGTTTTGATATCTTCTGTTAATAAAAGAGCCTTTGCGCCATTCACAAAGGTATTATAAGCATGGTAAATAGCATCTGCATATTGCCTTACTTGAAATGCCTCTTTTGCCCATGCCAATTTTTCTTCAGTTTCAAAGATGAGTGTAGCCACCAAATCAATGATAACACCTGCGCACTCGCCTACCGCTTTCAATACTTCGAAAGTATCGGTACTATCCCAATCCAAATAATCATCATTTTTCAGCGTAGTAAGGTCAGCCAAAGGTTTGAGTTTATGGTAAAAATATGGCTCGCCTAAACGCACATAATAATCGGCATAATATTCTCCTTCGAGCGCATTAGTTTCATAATCATCAAGCAAAAGCCTTAATGTATCTAAACCGCGCTTGCTCGGAACTTTGATAACTTTATCTGCCACTACACCAACACCATTTCCTTTCACGCCTCCACCCAATAAGACTTGGAGGGCAGGCAAGACCAATTTTCCATGCTTAATAGAACTACCATGAAAGCCAATAGAAGCAATTGTATGCTGTCCACAAGCATTGGGGCAACCACTTATTTTAATTTTGAGGTCTTGATTATATACAAAATCTGGGTATTCTTCCCTGATGACCTTTTCCAATTCTCGGCTAATACCTGTGCTGTTCGATATACCCAAGTTGCAGGTGTCTGTACCAGGGCAGGCGGTAATATCGGCTGTACTGTCAAAACCAGCTTCTGCCAAGCCGATTTCATGAAGCGCAACATACAAAGAAGTCAAGGCTTCAGGGCGTACAAACTTGAGTAAATAACCTTGATTGACGGTAATTCTGATATCATCTGCTGAATGTTGTTCAGCTATTTTGGCAAATTGTCGCGCTTTGTCAGAGGTAAGATTGCCTAACAGCACTTTTACAAATACCCCTAAGAATCCTTGTTGTTTTTGCTCAAAAACATTTGTTTTTTTCCATGTTTGGTAGGCAGGTAAGGCTTCAACTTCTACATTTGTATGCGGATAAATACTACCTTTAGGCAATGGTATAGTGCTTTTTACTGTTTCGGGTTGAATATGATAGCTTTTGTTTTTGAGTGAAATCCATTCTTGGTGTATCAATTCTAACAAAGCAGGCAAGCCCACTTCTTGCAAAAGGAACTTTAAGCGCGCTTTATGTCTTCGAGTGCGTTCTCCATATCTATCAAACACGCGCAAGGTAGCCTCTGTAAAGGGAATCAATAATTCTTCAGACAAAAACTCTTTTGCCACTTCAGCTAAATAAGGTTGCGCGCCAAGTCCACCACCTATGAGCACTTTGAAACCGCGTTTCTCTCTGCCATTTTCATATTTTACTTTGGGAATAAAGCCCAAATCGTGCATAAACGTGAGTGCTGAGTCCTCCTCGTGTGCCGAAAATGCAATTTTAAACTTCCTACCCATTTCTTGGCATATAGGATTGCGCAAAAAATATTCAAACATGGCTTGACTATAGGGTGAAACGTCAAAAGGCTCTTTAGGGTCAATGCCTGCTGTAGCAGAGGCAGTAATATTGCGTACTGTATTACCGCAAGCCTCCCTTAGCGTGATGTTGTCTTGTTCGAGTTTGTGCCAAAGCTCAGGCGTGCGGTCAAGACTTACATAATGTATCTGAATATCTTGTCTTGTAGTCGCATGAAGCGTACCACTTGCGTACTCATCAGCAATATCAGCAATCTTTATCAACTGTTGGACATTAAGACTTCCATAAGGAATCTTAATGCGTATCATCTGAACGCCAGCCTGACGTTGTCCATACACACCACGCGCTAAGCGAAGGCTTCGGAACTTCTCACTATCAATCTTACCTTCTTTAAAAAGGCGAATTTTGCGTTCTAAATCTATGATGTCATTTTCGACAACAGCATTTTCGAGTTCAGTTTGGAAACTAAGCATGAGAAATAAAGAAGGGGAAGGTGGAAATAAATAATCGTAATATAGCCCTATGTTTTATGCTATAAAGGCATAAAACATGGCAAAGCGAACATAATTCAAACCTATAGGCGAACTAAGGACACACATACATTAAAGAGAGGGGGGAGGACTTGCCTATTGACAACAACAGCAACAACAACAGCTTGTTTGCGCGTTGTGTAGAAGGTTGTGGGTTGCCCACATGGTAGGCAAGGTTTTGGTAAAAGAGTAGGCAAGTAACTTTTGCATAAGATAAGGGTTTTATATTTCCTAACAACTTAGGCAGGAATTAGCACCTTGCTTTGAATGGCAGGTTGCCAGCATTTCGTAGAGCCTGTTCTCTCCATGCTTCTTTATAAAACAACTGCTTCTATTAAAAACCCATGTTTGGGCATCAGCAATTGAATTGTGGTGCAAAGTAAAAGACTATTTTGCAATCCGCAAAATTTTACGCGTTAAATCTATGTTAATGCCACTGCTAACCACTACAGGCTAATAAAGGTATAGTAAAATCGTTTTGACAAAAGTAAATTCTTAGGCAAAGACCGCTAAAATCAAAGTTTTTTTGTACTTTTGCCTAACTTTTTCACCCCTTATCCGTATAATATCATAATGCAACTAACCGAAACAGAAGACGGGAAATATTGGATAATAGCTGTAGCAGGCGACGTAGATGCCTCCTCCTCTATTCATCTCGACCAAGCCATAGAAGACGCACTCTCAGCAGGCAAACAACATATCTTAATAGATGGTACAAAGATGCAATACATCGCCTCTGCAGGTTTGGGCGTATTTGTGTCACGGATTGAGGAGTTTAAGGATAAGCAAATCCATTTTGCTATCTTTGGATTGAATGATAGAGTAAAAAACGTATTCCAAATACTTGGCTTGGACAAACTCCTTAGTATAGTAGCAGACCTTAAACAAGCGAAAGCCACATGAAATGATACACTGCTATAAAATAAATTGCCACTCGGATAACCTAAAACTTATTCGAGAATTTGTAAAAGTCGTACTCCGCGATATTTCTCTCAGTGATACCGAAATCAATCGGATGGTACTCGCTGTAGATGAAGTTTGTACAAATATTATATGCCATAGTGCCGAAAATAATCCAGATAAATCATTAGAAGTCAATATTATAAATACACTGAACGCATTGGAATTTGAGATTATAGATGACCATTGCGCTCAGTTTAACCCTGCCAACTATGCTCGCCCTTCGCTACAAACCATTGTGCAAGAGAGACGCAAAGGAGGAATTGGCTTATTGTTGGTGCGTAGTGTGATGGACGAAGTGGAAGTAAGCCATGATAACAGTCAAAATATATGGCGATTGCGCAAAGCACTCAACACACAAGATCTTTTGCATCCTGCTTAAACACAACTCCTGACGGTTCAAATATTGGTATTTGAACCTATTTTTTTTATTTTTGCGTCATGATAAAGTTTCATATTTGGATAGGGATAGCCCTAATAGGCTTGGGAGGCAAGTTGTATGCACAAAAGCAAGCACCACAAACTTATACCTCGTTGCAAGAAGCACTGCGACAACCCGAAAAAGTAGAAATACTTGACTTGGGTGGGCAAAAAATAGGCGTGCTTCCTCCTGAAATAGGCAAGCTCATAAATTTGCGCAAGCTCATATTATACAGCAATGCTTTGCGTATGCTCCCCCCTGAAATAGCTACGCTTCAAAAGCTTGAAATACTCGATTTATATGATAATCATCTGCGCGATTTACCCCTTGCCCTTGCCTCCCTACAAACACTAACGCGCTTAGACGTAGGCAAAAACCGCTTGCGAAACTTGCCTGCCCCCGTTACTGCCCTTGTAAAATTAGAGAAACTATATCTCTATAGCAATCGAATTAAAAAATTATCGCCTGACATAGCCAACCTAAAAAACCTAAAAGAGTTGAGGTTAGGAGGTGGCTTGCGCTTTTGGTGGAATGGCAATCACCTGCGACACTTGCCCGAAAGCATAGGCGAACTTCAGCAGTTAGAGGAATTGCACTTGCCTGACAATGGATTGCGACACTTGCCTACATCCTTTGCACGTTTGAGGAGATTGCGCTATTTAGAATTGTTGGGCAATCGATTTAAGCAAGTACCGACAGAAGTTTTAGCCTTAGATAGTTTACGGCTTTTGAGTATCTGGGATAGGCATTTTGGCAAAACGCATAAAGCTATTGTGACTACGCGCCTTCCGCGAACCCGCGTGGAATATGAAAAAGAACTTGAGGGAAATTTTACTGCTTTGACACTAAGCATGGCACAAGGCGCATACACTGAAGCAAAAATAGGCTTGGCTCGTGCTTTCAAAAAAGATTTTATTTTAGTAGGCACAAGTCTTTCCGCAGGATACCAATTTAAACCAAATGCTTATACTATACAAGCAAATGCATGGGCAAATGGCTTGAGCATACTCACGATAGGTTTGGGAGCAGTTCATTACGGCTCATTGGGCAATGAACGCCAATTTGCTACAGGCGTTGCACCCGAAATAGGGGTAGGCAAGGGCTTGTGGCGTATATATTACAGCCATACATGGGCATGGGGACGTTTTACAACCTTTAATCGCCATACAATCCAAGCACAAATTTTAATACCGCTTTAAAAAAACTGTCTATCAATCAAAAAGCTACTCAAAATATGAGTAGCTTTTTACATTGATTTAATAGGGTATTTTTAGTACCTATACTTCGGCGATTTCGCCATCAATTTCCTCAATTATGATAGGAGTAGATTTAATTTCAAGGTCAGCAACAGGTTTTTTATTCGGTTTAGCTTCAGTGTCAGCAACAGATTTGTTGGATTTAGCTTTATTTTCAGACTCTTCTACCTTCGGCTTTTTCACTATACCAGGTTTTGGCGACATGAGCAATGTCATACGCTTTCCTTCAAGTTTAGGCTCTTGTTCTATTTTGCCATACTCATCAAGCTCTTCAATGAACTTCTTAAGTAAATCTACACCGCGTTCTTTGAAGACGATAGCACGCCCAACAAAATGGACATACGCTTTTATCTTATCACCTTCCATGAGAAAGTTTTTGGCGTGATTGACTTTGAAGTTAAAGTCGTGGTCGTCCGTATTAGGACTGAAACGAATTTCTTTCAAGACGGTTTTGTGCGTCTTGGCTTTTTGCTCGCGTTGTTTCTTTTTTTGCTCGTATTTGAATTTAGAGTAATCCACGATACGACACACAGGCGGGTCAGCTTTGGCTGATATCTCCACTAAGTCTAATTGTTGCTCTTCGGCCATTTTACGAGCATCTTCGATGGCATAGATGCCAGGAGTGATGTTCTCGCCTACCAAGCGAACTTTAGGGACTTTGATAAAAAAGTTAATGCGGAAGGGTTCCTCGACCATGCGTTGTTGCCCTTTCCTGAAATTTTTGTTAATATGTCCTCCTTTTTTAGGTGAATGTGTTAGTTATTACGCAACATTTTGAGATAAGTTGCAGGATTTATATAGTAAAAGTACCGCTTTAAATAAAGAGGTACTTTTACTTGTTTTTGTTGTTATTTAAGTTCAAATGAACCAACGCCTATTTCTTGGTTTGCAATACCTTTTTCTGTAGATGTAAGATACATACGTACTGAATAACGACCAGAGTCTTTGCGTCCGAGCATTTTTTCAAATACCAACATTACTTTTTGGTTAATGGGGTTTGCAGGAGCATTAAGTTCTTTGCGATAGCTAGGATTGAGGGCTACTTCTTTATTTGTACCATCAAATACGCGGAACAAAATTTGTTCATCGCTTTTAGGCGCACGTGTAAGGGTGAAAGTAGTTTGCAAGCGGTCTGTATTTTGTGAGCGAGTTGAGCTACTAAACTTACCACTTTTCGCTTCGCCAGGTAGCGGTGTCATTGTTTTGCAAAAAATGGCGACTGTTTGTCCTCCGCCTGTGTTTGCTACATCAGCGACTTTCTTTTTAAGTTCTTGATTTTCTTTTGCAAGGGCATCGCGTTCTGAAGTCAATGCTTCTAAGCGTTGCTTGTATTCTACTCCTGATGAGCCTGTATTAGCAAGTAAATCATCATATAATTTTTGTACACCATTCAATTTGTTTTGATACTCTTTTAATTGTTTTTCAAGAGCGGCTACTTTGCCTTTTGCGTTTTTATCGTTTTTGAGTACATTACCAAGCAACATTACTACAGAATCGCGTGAAGAAATAAGTCGGTCTTTTGTCTTCATTAGCCCCTCTACTTTTTCTTGTAGGGCAGTAGAAGTTTGGTTTAGACTATCCATTTGCGATTCAAATTGTTTGTTCGCAAGATCCAAGTTCTTGATTTTTTCAACTTGTTCTGTAGAGAGCTTTTGATAAGTCGTATTGCGATTCATCATGATTACTGCAGCAACTATAGCCAAAAGCAATAAGGCGGCAAGGAGTACCATAGGCAAGTTGGTACTAAGGGGACTGCGATTTGTTTCAGCAGGAGTCATATTTGTAGATGTCGTGTTTTAAAAGTGAAAGATAGGTGGAAAAAAGGTTTGTTTAGCAGATATTGAGTAATATCAACTTTATTTTGTGCGCAATATAAAAGTTTATTTTGCAAAGAAACAAATTATTTTGCAAAGAAATGATATTTTTTTATTATTTCGGAAATTTATAATGCTTAGATTGGGTGTGTTTTATTTGTAAAATGTTGATTATCAGGTTTTTGTAATTTTAAATTAATTCTCAAAAATCACAAACCTTGTTTATATTTTGCGTGGCAAAATTAGTTGTTTTGTCTTTTATGCGTGGCATTTACTACTCAAAAAGAAAACGTGCTATATTTTCCATGCTTTTATAGCATCGGCTATGTTGCGGTCATTGGATAAGCGTGGCACTTTATTTTGCCCACCTAGTTTGCCTATAGACTTCATGTATTGTTGAAAGGCATCAGGAATGAGTGGTGTAATCACTAATTTTCGCAAGATATTGCCTACACGCAAATCCTCATAGTAGCTATTCACTGCGCGCAATTTTTCATCTATGGTAGTAGTAAATGCCTCTATGTTGGCAGGCAAGTGTTCAAAAGCCACCAACCATTCATGGTAGGGCAAGCCATTATCTGGACTAACCATAGGGGCTACAGAAAACTCTGAAATGGCTACTTCAGGGTGTCGCTCCATAGCGTAACGCATGGCATTTTCCACCTCTTCTCCTATTACGTGCTCACCAAACGCAGAAATAAAATGCTTAATTCGTCCTGTTACTACAATTTTGCAGGGGTTAAGCGAAATAAATTTTACGGTATCGCCAATAGAATAACCCCAAAGTCCTGCATTTGAATTAATAATGAGCGCGTAATTCTTGCCTACCTCTACCTCGCCTATCATTAAACGGGTTGGCTTTTCATTAAAATATTCTTCAGCTGGGATAAATTCAAAGAAAATACCGCTATTCAGCAACATGAGCAGACCGTTATCAGCTTGTGAATTTTGGTAAGCTATAAATCCTTCAGAAGCGGGATAGGTTTCGATGCTATCAATGGACTTGCCTATACTGTCAAATAATTTCTTGCGGTATGGTTCAAAATTTACACCTCCATACACAAACAGCGAAAAGTTAGGGAAAACATCTTTAATCGCCTTGCCTGTACGGGCTTGTATGCGGTCAAAGTACATTTGTACCCAAGGCGGAATGCCCGAAATGAGCGACATATCTGCCTCAATCGTTTCGTCTATTACTTTTTCCAATTTCTCTTCCCAATCCTCTATACAATTTGTATCATAGGTAGGCTTTTGATTGGTACGCAGGTAAGCAGGCACATGATGGTTCACGATGCCCGAAAGCCTACCCGTAAGAATATGTGCAGGACCTGTAGTACTTAAAACGGGACTACCCGACAAAAATATCAGGCTTTTGTCCAAATATGCTGCCTTGCCTGTTTCGTGTACGTAGGCAAGGAGCGCGTTGCGGGCTGAATTGATGTGATTGGGAGTAGATTCAGCCGTAATAGGAATGTATTTTGTGCCTGAAGTAGTGCCTGATGTTTTAGCAAAATACGCAGGTCTTCCGCGCCAAAGTACATCAGCCTCGCCTGCCTTTATGAGTTCTATATAAGGCTTTAGCCCCTCATAGTCGCGGATAGGCACGCGGTCTTTGAAATCTTGATAGTTTTTAATATGAATAAAATCGTGGTCAAGCCCAAACTTTGTCAGGCGAGCATTTTCAACCAAATACTGAAATACTTGGTTTTGCGCAACTTCTGGTTGCGAAATCCATAGCTTGTCTAAATAATTGATGTAAGCCGCGAAGGGCTTGCTGAGGAGAGAACGAATACCAAACATTATTTAATTAGCGAGAATATGTCTGCAAAGTTGCAATTTCTTTAGTTTTTTTCGTGCGTTTTCTTTTTTCGTAGCAAATTTTATTTCGCGGAAAGTATAAAGAGCTTCTAAATAAACACAGCATTTAATAGCTTTGTATAGCGGTGGGCGTTGTGGCAAAGATACATACTAAATACAAAAAAACATACCTGAAACCCTAATTTTGCAAGACTTTTACCTTTTTTCAATGTTTTTGTTAAAAAACGAAGGATATACACTGTATATTAGACTTCTTGCGAAAGTGTTTTTTAGAAGCCTCACACCCTGCCCTCTCGCCATTTTGAGAGAGGGGAAAGGTACTTTCGCAGGAAGTCTATTTATGAAGGCTATAGTAAATTTGTGCCTATCTTAAACTTATAGGGTTCTTCTAAAAGCCAGATTAAACGCATCAAAATTTTCGAGCTTTCGAATGTGTGAAAATTGCTATCATTCCCCCAATTTCATTGGGGGCTATTCGTAAATTCAACACCTGAAGGTGTTGCTTGTGCTTTACCGAGCCTCTTTAGAGGTTCAAAATAAAAGTTCCTCCAATGAAATTGGGGGAACTTTTATTTTGATGCGTTTAATCTGTCTAAAAGCAAAACCCATATAATAGCCACTGCTTTGGCGAACATTTAACCTTTCCTAAACACTGCTATCCTGCTTTTTATGCAGATGCCACTCAAAAAGAAAACTCACTTAAGTTTGCCTATAGCGTTACTATCCGTTCAGCAATTCAACCTTCATTTTTTCTTTGCGAAGCTAAACGCCATGCCTATCATTCCCAAGCCAATAACTATCCAACCAACCAACGGTACTAAAACAACCGTCCATGCCCACCCAAAACTCACACGTGCAGGAAAGCCTACACTTTGCAAAGCTGTCGCGGTCTGGCTGGTTAAATTTATGGGGTGCATTGCACCATAGGCAAGGGTAGGCAAGACCAATAATATGCCCAATACATAGCCTATCGCCAACACCACAGTTAATTCAAGCACGAGCATAGCCCAAACTTGCTCTACTGTCATACCCAAAATACGCAAACGCTGTATTTCAGGCAGACGTTCTCGCCAATTTTGTACAAAAATAACCGCCACGCTAAATCCAAGCAATATATATAAGACGCTTGAAACCAAGGCAAACGTAGCCTCTAACAACAACAGCATCTGCCTAACTTCAGGAGAGGCTTGTTGCCAAGTGCGCCACAGAAGCCCTTGCCTACCCACCCATGCAGGCAAGTCGACAGGTATTTCTCCATCATATTGTAGCGAAATAGCGGTAATTTTATGAGGCATTTGCGCGAATTTTTGGGCTACTTCAAGGGGCAAAAGTGCCACACTTTCGGAGGCAGGCAAGGGTAAAGCACGTATTGCCATAAGCAAAAAACCTTGCCTACCCCTATCAGGTGCTGGTTTTAAATAAACCGAATCGCCTACTTTCAATTTTAATACTTCGCACAACGCAGGTGAGAGTGTAAGCCCTTTTACATCTTCACGCGCCCATTTATCGCGCCCTAATATGCGTAAGGGGATATTTGTCGAATCCTGTTGTAGCCATGCTTGCGTGTGCAGGGTAGGCAAGCAGGCAAGCAGATGAAAGGTGGAGGCAAGCTCCGTTTTTTTCGCTTCAGTGTATGTGAAAGGCACAGTCTTGCCTGCCGAATCAGTCAATACAATTTGAGCATCGCCTACGGTGTCGCGTATCACAAGCCTAAACACGTCAGCTCGCAATCCTTGTAATTGCGCCTGCATCATAGCCACAAAAATTGTAACGAGGGCTATCGCACCTATAAGCAGGCTTGTTCGAGTTTTGTGGCTGCCCAAATATCTAAAAGTAAGAAATAGCAACATAGCATTTATATGTATAGAATGCCCTCTGCCCCTTCAAAAACAAGTGGTAACATGGTCAAATGTTGTGTAGTTTCACTCTTCCAAACGCCTCTTAAATAATGCGCGATATGTGCAAATTCTGTTTTTGTATTGGTTTGGTTTATCGCCACGATTTCGTTTTCCAACCAGTTCTTTGCATCTATAGAATCCTCATCTAATTCAGGTATTTGCAAGTTTTTTTGTAGTAAAACCTGCAATTTCTGTTTGCATTGTTCGTATTCTTTGAGGTAGTTTTGCTTGCCAAAAACATTTGTTTTTGTATCTGTTTCATAAAA
>JAYTNK010000257.1:0-4089 GCA_043748375.1 Cytophagales bacterium | reverse complement strand
ATGACAAAATAGGTTTAGGTGTTACCGTAATTTTCATGCTGTCTTTAGCAGAACAGCCATCGCCATTGGTGGCTGTAACAACATACAAGGTTGTAATATTGGGAGTAGCCATCGGATTGGCTATATTTGGATTGCTCAAGCCGATGCTAGGATTCCAACTCCAAGAAGTTGCACTCCCTAACGGATTGTCTATTGCCTGTAGTAGCGTAGTTTCTTGCTGACAGATTGTTTGATCTGCTCCAGCATTCACCTTAAATTCTATAATTTCTAAACTTCTCAGTATCTCAAAATCTTTGGGACATCTGCCTAAGCGTGTTATGTGAAGTTTGATTTGATAAAAACCTGCTGTAGTAAGATTGAGATTTACCTCAAGCTGATTAGGGAAAATCCCGACTCCTACTACTTCCCACACCCACGTAGTGATTTGGAATTGCGCAAAGTTATATTTCAGTTTCAAAGTAGCAGGCACACATGAACGATTGATATTTAGTCCCAATGAGTTTAGAATTTCGATATCGGTAGGAGGTTCAGGAATAACGACTACAGTAAGTTCTCGCTCTATTTCGCAACCATTATTATCAACGGCTTTCACTTTATAAGTAGTGGTAACGGTAGGCGAGGCTTTGGGATTCGATATGAGCGGATTGTCTAAGCCTGTAGTAGGACTCCAAGTATAAGTAAATGGGTTTGTACTATTGATAATGGCTTGTAACTGTGCCGTTTGCCCTGTACAGATAGTATCATTTTTTAGTGGCAATATATCTAATGCCGACACGCGAAAAATTTTCGTAACCGTATCTGCCTTAAGGCAACTCGCAGGGTTTGCGCCAATCAACCGAACCGTATAATCACCCGCAGCGGGGAAGTTGTAGTTAAATGAGGCAGAAGTGCTTACCTGTATGCCATCTATCGCCCAAGTCCATTTCGTAACGCCCACTCCATCGTAAGCAATTTTAGTAGGAGCGGGGAATTTGCAGGCTTTTTGAATGATAATATCTGTTACTGCATCGCGTATTTTAAAATCCAGCACTAAACTACCAATATCAAACTTAAACGCACCATTATTGCAGTTTGTGCTGTTATTGGTAGCTGACCACGCCCCCGCAGTGGCAGGAAAGTCATCAAAGCCTCCACAAGAAGCGCACGCAGCATGATAAATAATACCTTTTTTATCGAAACGCGAAGTACCACCATCTACATGGTCAGCCGAGCTTGTGCCGCCAAAAAAAGTAGCATATAACAATGACTTAAAGTCTTTTTCCAAAATGATAATATAAAAGTCATTGCCATCAGTAGTACCTCGAAAGGCAACGGGTGTAACGGGCAATCCTGTTGTGCCGAGTACAAACGCACTTTGTCCTGTATTGCTACCCCAGCCCGCGATGTATAAATTTCCACAATTATTTGCCAAAAAAGCGGTAGGCGAAATATCAGGTCTTACCTGCCCTTTATCACGCCCAAAACGCGTTGAGAGCAGACTTTGCTCTAAATTCCCTGTCATTTTATGGATAAATTGCCCACCGTTATTCACATTATATACCCCCATGCTTACGGGGTAATTGCCTGTGGTCTGCCCGACTACATATACATTTCCGTCTGGGTCAAGGTCAATGGCAAAAGTCTGGTCTGCCTCTGTTGTTCCTACGTAGGTAAGTCGTGTAATCGCGCCATTCATATCAAACTTGGCTACATAACCATCGTCATTACCCAAAAAAGTAGGATTCATGGCATTCGTAGGGCTTGTGCCAAACATGGCGATTCGCAAGTTATTGCTACGCGTCCCTCCCGTAACATATACATTCAAATCCTTGTCCAATTTCATAGAATAGGCATTATCAGTATCTGTACCCCCTAAATAGGTACTCCATTCGAAATCAGATAAATTACTTCTCATCTTGAAGACTATTGCATCTTGCACACCTGAAATCCCTGTCTTTGCGGCATTTTTTAGCGGAAAATTATTAGAAGAGGTGGTAGTGGCTACATAAATAAAGCCTAATGTATCTACAATCACTTCGCCTCGAAAGCCATCTCCATAATTATGCAAAGTAGTTAAACTTGTATTGATAGTACCGTCATTGCCTGCTCCGCCTATGTATGTACTTGCTAAGAGGCTCGAACCCGTAGCATTAAATTTTGTTAAAATAATATCTGCCCCTCCCGTAAAATCTATGCCACTCACAGGCGTAACAGCCGAGCCGCCATTAAATGTTCTATCAAAGGCAGCTTGTGAGGTAGGGAAATTACCAGACCCTGTTGTACCAAAAAGTATTAGATTATTATCTTTATCTGTTACCAAACTATGTGCAAACTCGGTGGCAGAGCCACCTATATAAGTACTGTAAAGCAAGGAGGTGCCTGTGGGATTAAATTTCAAAATACCTATATCGACCACTCCACCAAAGCCTGTTTGAAACGCACCTGTAGTGGTAGGAAAGCCTGTGCCAAACACAATACCGCCCGAATAGAGATTGCCTGTTGCATCAAAAGTAGCGGTACTACCCCAGTTATCGGTAGTAGAGCCTGAATAAGTAGAGAAAACAAGTACGGGGTCAATGACAAGTGCATAACGTTTGTCATACCCTTGTGGGAAATGAAAAGTCAGTTCCTCGCCTGCCAACCGAAATTCAGAAGGCACAGCTACTTCTTTTTCATTAATAATTTGATAGCAATAGGGTTTTTGTTCGTAGATTTTGCCAAGCGAAGTGCCTATTTCTAAAAAACCATCATTTTCTCGGATTTTCATGTACTCTGCGCCCTCGTAGGCAAGTCGAATATCACTAGGATTTGCTGTAGGTGCAACGTGAAACTCATATTTCATCGTTTTATATTGCCCAAAAACTTTCAAATCAATGCCTTCATACAGATTATTATAGGCGATTTTATGATAGGCACGCACATCTGTTGCCCATTTACGTTCATCGTTGCCTACGAAATAATTGTATCGCGTAACTTGCTCATTCTCAGTAGTGATACGTTTTTCTGTATGTCGCAAACTATTTTTGAACTTCACACGCACACCATGCCCTTTCACGTCTTTGGGTACAGCACCATGAGGCGATGATGAAGCATTTTTATCGCCTTGTTTATTTGCCCAACCTTCATATAAACCATAGTGAAAGCCGTCAGCCAATAAAAATGCGAAGCCGTTGGGTATTTCCGCTCTAAAAAGCACGTTTTTATCCCATTGATTGCCATTGGCTACAAAACGCACCGTCTTGTCTATATGACCTTGACGCACCATTTCAGGTGTTTTTTTAGACTGATGTTGAAGATTTTTGCCAAATCCTGTTATTTGCGCTTGGGCTATGGGCGCAAAAACGACTATGGAGAAGAGAAGTAATAAGAAACGTAACATAATATTTATTAAAAATTTGGTTGATTAAAAATCATTTGATATTCTAACAAAACACTTTGTGAGTTAGTGCTTACATAAAATTAGTTTTGGCAGGCGAGTTTGCAACTTGCCTGCCTGACTTAATGCTGTTTTTGCGTGTACAAATTATCAATATAGGTTGAGCAATGTTTTTGCTTCCTCGTTGTTTTCCTCAAGCAACAAGGCTTTTTTTAAATCTATACGAGCTGAATCTTTTTGTTTTTGGGCAAGAAAAATTTTAGCTCGGCTTAAACGTGCATAAATTTCATTTGGATTCAAGGCTATAGCTTTACGCAATAGCTGAAGAGCTTGTAGAGTGTCTTTTTGGGCAGCTTTTAGCAAACCGAGATTTGCATAGGCTAAATCTTGTTTAGGATTCAGTGTTAATGCTTTTTGTAAATCAGCTTCTGCCTCTTTAAGATTACCACTCATGAGGTACAAGAAACCACGGCTATCGTAAGCATTAGCATTATTTGGTTCGCGCTTCAATATTTTGTTCAACTGTGAAATAGCCTCCTCATATTTTTTTAATTTCAGTTGTGTTTTTGCCAAACTAAACAAGACTTTAGCTGAATCGGGATAAACACCTTGTACTTTCAATAAATCTATTTCGCTCTTTTCATATTTTGCGAGATTATACAACACATTGCCACGATTGTATAAAGCATCAGTAAAAGCAGGCTTTAACTGCAAGGCTTTATTATAATCATTCA